>CAZJNL010000720.1:0-3531 GCA_964546515.1 uncultured Oscillatoria sp. | reverse complement strand
CCCGGTTTCTTTAAGAAACCGGGTTTCTGGGGCCCAGAGCATTGACGGCTGTGCTACAGAAAAGGAATAGACTTACAAAATCGGGATGCTCCCGTGCGGTGCCGCAAAAACCTCGCCTCGCACCGGCATTATTTTTGTATAATAAAAACACCAAGTTTTCCCCCCTCACTCCTCACATGCCAGAAACCAAAAAACGAGACGTACAGGTTCTCACCCTCGCAGAAGATACCAAAGTATTCCGCTCGCGCACTTGGGACCGGCTCAAATTTGAAGTCGAGTACAGCTTGCAGCGCGGGACTACGGCCAATTCCTTCCTCATCGAAGCTGGCAAAATCGCTCTGCTCGATCCGCCGGGTGAATCCTTCACACAGAATTATCTGCAATCCTTGCAGCAGCGCCTCGATCTGAGCAAGCTAGATTATGTCATTCTCGGACACTTCAACCCGAACCGGGGTGCCACCCTCAAAGCGCTCCTAGAATTGGCACCTCAGCTGACTTTTGTTTGCTCGAACCCCGCTGCAATAGCACTGCGGCAGGTTTTTGAAACCGAGGAATTGAATGTTGATGTCGTGCGCGGGGAAGACACTCTCGATCTCGGCAAAGGACATGCGCTGCAATTCATCACCACGCCGACTCCCCGATGGCCAGACGGTCTTTTAACTTACGATCCGAAAACGCAAATTCTGTTCACCGATAAGTTTTACGGTGCCCATACCTGCGGCGACCAAGTATTCGATGAGGGGTGGTCAATATACAGTGAAGACCGGCGCTTTTACTACGACTGCTTGCACGCCTCACAAGCCAAACAAGTGATCTCCGCCCTTGACAAAATTGCCGACTTGCAGGTAAAATTTTACGCGCCCGGTCACGGCCCAATGGTGCGCTACGGGCTGACAGAACTCACCCACCTGTACCGCAAGTGGAGTGAGGAGCAAAATTCCAAAGACTTGACAGTTGCCTTAATTTATGCGTCAGCCTATGGCAACACAGCCACACTCGCTCAGGCGCTCGCCAAGGGAATCACAAAAGCCGGTGCGGCGGTAGAATTGATTAACTGCGAAGCCGCAGAACCGGCAGAAATTCAAGCCGCCGTGGAAAAATGCGACGGGTTTATCATCGGTTCGCCCACCCTGGGAGGTCACGCGCCCACCCAAATTCAAACCGCCTTGGGGATTGTCCTCTCCACAGCTTCCAAAAACAAACTCGCGGGCGTGTTTGGTTCCTACGGGTGGAGTGGGGAAGCCGTTGACTTGATAGAAAGCAAATTACTCGACGCCGGCTATAAATTGGGCTTTGAATCCATCCGCGTCAAATTCAAACCCACCGATGTCACTCTGCAACAGTGCAAAGAAATTGGGATTGATTTTGGCCAAGCTTTGAAAAAAGCCCAGAGACTTCGCGCCCCCCGACAGTCCGCAAGCGCGTCGCAAGCTGACCGCACCGCACAAGCCGTGGGGCGGATTGTTGGCTCGCTTTGCGTGATGTCAGCCCGCCGGGGAGATATTACCAGTGCGATGCTTGCTTCTTGGGTTTCTCAGGCGACATTTAATCCGCCGGGGGTTACTGTTGCGGTTGCCAAAGACCGCGCCCTTGAATCTCTGACGCACACGGGCGACAAATTTGTTTTAAACATTTTAGCAGAGGGCAAACAGCTGCGCAAGCACTTTATGAAGAATTTTGCTCCGGGGGAAGACAGGTT
Source organism: uncultured Oscillatoria sp. (assembly GCA_964546515.1). Taxonomy (GTDB): domain Bacteria; phylum Cyanobacteriota; class Cyanobacteriia; order Cyanobacteriales; family Oscillatoriaceae; genus Oscillatoria. Next base: position 1,832 of record CAZJNL010000720.1, on the reverse strand, counting down.
TGCCGGTTTGGAAACCAAAGAAGCGCAAAACGGTTGCCCCATTCTCAGCGACGCTCTTGCCTATCTGGAATGCGCTGTGGAAAACCGCATGGACTGTGGCGATCACTGGGTCGTGTACGCTGTTGTTGAAAATGGCCATTTGCTGCAGGATGCCGGTGTCACAGCCGTGCACTATCGCAAAACCGGCAGCCACTACTAGAAACTGGGAAGTGCAGATTGTAGAGACGCGACCGGCTCGCGTCTCTACATCTTTCGCTCAGCGACTGCCGCTCCAACTCACCCATTTGTGGGAGATAAAATCAAACATCACGGCGTCACTTTCGTCGGGCGCACTCCACTTTGCCCCTTCTACAGCAGCCCCCATCAGTTCGGCACCCGTCATTTCGGCTCCCATCAGGTTCGCCTCAGTCAAATTAGCCCCACTGAGATCGGCACCGCCCATGTCTGCCCCCATCAAGTTCGCCCCTGCCAGATTAGCCCGAACCAGGTTAGCGCTGCGCATGTCGGCACCTTTCAGGCAGGCTCCCCCCAGGTTAGCGCTAATAAGATCCGCTGCAATCAGATTGACGTGACTCAGGTTGGCCCCACTCAGGTTGGCCCCACTCAGGTCAGCATCAGTCATGTTGGCCCGATTCATGTCTGCCCCGCTCAGGTTGGCCCCACTCAGGTCAGCCCCACTCAGGTCCGCCCGACTCAGGTTAGCCTCGCTGAGGTCAGCCCCACTCAAGTCAGCCTGACGCAGGCACACTGCTTGAAAATCCCGCTCTCCCGCTGCATATCCTTCCAGGAATTTATTGGTGTCCATATTTTCTGCCTTCTAATGTCCGCACGGTACGCTCGTCGGGTCAGGAGTTGCGCCACCCTGACATGATTGCTAGGAGTCAAACCGGCACCCCTGAGCCAGACAATATTCAGAGGTGATTTATAAAGAAAAAGTGAAGTCACAAGAAACCGGGTTTCTTGTGGTGGGTGAGCCGGGAAGTAGGGGGCGGGTTTACTAACATCCTGCACTTCGCACAGATATCTTGTGTGAACCCGCCCCTACAGCTGCTGCAAGATTCCCGATTTCTGGCCCCCACTCGGTCTTAACAATTACTTTATAAACACGCTCTCAGCTGAAGACTCCTCAAAACACCTAATAGCAAATTGTTTAGTTTCCAATAGCCGTCTGATTAAAGCTCTGTTTTGGGACGCTCCAGACGCCTGGACTACGTCCGTAAGCAGGCGGTTCACCCCCCTCATGTGGAACGCCGAACTTTCAGCTTGAACCAGACGGGATATTGATTGAAACCTAGCATTAAAATATGAAGAACTCGTGAAGGAGTCCGAGAAAAGTTTGCCGCAGGGGGGAACAGCTTTTCGCCTCGAACGGCTGTTCGCTTTTACTTCAGTCCGCATCCCACACCGGCACTTCTATCAACCAGAACCGCTCCCCAAAACAAACAAACTCAGCAGCGTGCCGCTATTCCACAGACTGTGCAGCAACATAGAAGCCAACAGATTGCGCGTGCGCGTGTAGACAAACCCCAACACCGCCCCCAAAGTAGCCAGAGGCAGAACTTCCGACAGATTCAAGTGAGCCACAGCAAACAGCAAACTGCTGGCAGCAATCGCCCCCCAAACCGGCAAATAACGAGTCAGAGACGGCAGCAAAAACCCCCGAAACATAATTTCCTCAAACACCGGCGCAGCCACCGAAGCCGTTAAAAAAAACACCGCCAGCGCCACACTGTCCCGATTGTCCAGCGCAATCGGCAGAATCGGATTGCTCCCCCCTTGCCCTTGCCACAGCCTCTGATTGATCAGCGACACCACAATCACCAGCGGCAACA
>CAZJNL010000719.1:0-3534 GCA_964546515.1 uncultured Oscillatoria sp. | reverse complement strand
GACTTCTTGAATCCTTGAATTTAGCAGTAGGGTGTGTTAGCGCTGGCGTAACGCACCCCAATGGAAAGGAGTGGAGAGCTAGCGGTTTTTCATTGAGGAGGTAAATTTTTTTTTAGAAACCGCCAAGACGCCAAGAGCGCCAAGAAAGAGTAGGGTGCGTTAGGCGAAAGTACGGCAAATGGAAATGACAATTAGGGAGAAGGCGATTGGTCAAAATGACAGTAACAAACGCGGAATTAGCAGAGATTTTTGCCCGGGCGAGTTCTTTATATGAGCGTCTGGGGAAGAGTGCCGGTGAAGTGGATGAACAGCAAGTCCAGGAACGCCTAGCGCAGTGGTGTCAGGTGATTGCTAAGGGAAACTGGGACAAGTTTCAAAAGCGGCTGGCGTGGGATGGGTTGGATGTGGCTGAAATCGCCCCCGCACTGGGAGGGTTGCCGGTTGCTGACACCGAACATTTGCCCAACTGGGCAGAAACTTTGAGGCAGGTTATTCAAACAACGTATAACCGCTCCCGCCACTCACAATGCTTAATTACCACTGATCCTAAAAAGCCGCTGCCGTTTGCAGAAGTGCTGCTGCCGGCTATAATAGTAGCGCGGGGTAAATTGCTCACTCGTCTGGGTTCCGCATCTCTATCTCCAGACTGTTTGCCGCTGGAAGTGCTTTCTCAGCGAGCCTACCTGGATTTAGAGATCGGCTTGCTGCAAAAGCTCGTGGAGCTGTGCGCGAAAACTCTGGAGTGTGAATTTGCCGGTTTTCGCCCTTTTGGGGACAAGTTATTAAACTTGCTGGGAGCGCAAATAGAAAGCACGCCGAGCAAAACCGACGGCAGTCAGTTCCTGCAACAGCTGTTAGGAGATGGGTTGCTTGCCTTTTTCCAGAAATATCCGGTGCTGGGGCGGTTAGTGGCAACAACTATTGATTTCTGGGTGGAGGCGACAGTGGAATTCCTGCAACGCCTGAAAGCGGACATGCCGGCACTTCAGCAAGTCTATTTATCAGTTTATCACAGCGGAAGTGAAAATGGTTTAGGGAGTTTAGGGAAAGTTGTGGCAATTCAGCCTTATTTGTCTGACGCCCACAATCAAAACCGCTGCGTGATGGCGCTCGCTTTTGAATCTGGACTGAAGCTGATGTACAAACCGAAGGGTTTGGGCGTAGAAGTCGCCTACACCAAGCTGTTAGAGTGGTGCAACCGGCACGGCGCACCGTTACCTTTCAAAGTCCTAAAAGTGTGCGATATGCAAACGCACGGCTGGGTGGAATATGCGCCGCATCTCCCCTGTGAGGATGAGGCGGCGGCGCAGCGTTTCTATCAGCGGGCGGGGATGCTGCTCTGCCTCCTGCACGCACTGAGAGTGGTAGACTGTCACAAGGAGAATTTAATTGCCTGCGGTGAGCATCTGGTGCTGGCTGACATGGAAACGGTGGCGCACCACGAGGCGAAACCTATGGCGGACTTTCCGGAAATCACAGAAGCTGAGACGGCTGTAAACCGGCTTTTTTGGGATTCAGTATTGCGCACCGGCTTGTTACCCCGCTGGGAATTCAGCAAAGATGGCAAACTCGCTTACGATATTAGCGCTTTAGGCAGTAGCGAGGCAAGTTCCAATTCCCCAATCGCCCCAAACCTGCCGGTTTTGAATGGGGTTGCTCTCTGTGCCGGTGACTATCTCGATGAATTAGTGGCGGGGTTTGAGCGAATGTATCGCTTTCTGCTCGAACAGCGAGATGCTCTACTTGCGGATGATAGCCCCCTGACAGCATTTCGCCGGCAGCGGGTGCGGTTTATTTTCCGCCCCACAAAGGTTTATGGGACGATTTTGCAAAAGAGCAACGCTCCCGAATTACTCCAGTCTGGGGCTGACAGAAGCATTGCCCTAGATTTCCTCAGTCGAGCTTTTATCAGCGTTGAGAAAAAACCGGCAGCTTGGCCAATTTTGCGGGCGGAATTGCGGGCGGTGGAGCAGTTAGATATTCCCTACTTTGGCGCTTTTCCTGACAGTGACGCCCTCACGGTAGGGTTAGAGCAACCCATCGAAGCGTATTTTGAAGCTGCTAGCTACAGCCAGGTTCAGGCAAAGTTGCGAGCGCTCTGCGAGACAGACTTGGCGCAACAAATCGAAATCATCAAAGGAACTTTTTATGCTAGAATAGTAAGGAGCGGCAACCGGCAGGTAAGGGGAGCAGCGCCCACCAGCGATTTCTCGCAAATCAACCCCTTGACTGGCGAGGAGTTGCTGCGAGAGGCGACGCGGATTGCGCGGGAAATTCAGGAGCGGGCAATCCGAGGGGCGGATGGCAGTCTAAAATGGATTGGCTTTGCCTATGTTCCCAGTGCGGATCGGTTCCAGCTTATGCCATTAGATGACAGCCTCTACGACGGTAATGGCGGAATTGCCCTGTTTTTGGCGGCGCTGGATTGGATCGGAGGAACTGGCGAATTGCGCGACTTGGCTTTGGGGGCTTTTCAGTCTATCCGCAAAGCTTTGCGCAGTTCAGATCCGGAAGTCGCCCAAAGATTGACTCGGCAAGGTATTGGCGGGGCTAAGGGGCTGGGTTCCATTATCTATTCTATGGTAAAAACGAGTCAATTCCTCCAGGAACCGGCACTTTTGGAAGATGCTCTGCGGGTGGCTGATTTGATTGCGCCGGAATTGATTGATGCAGACAAAGTTCTGGACATCACCAGCGGTACAGCCGGTGCAATGTTGGGATTGCTGGCACTGTACAGCCAAACCGGCGAGCCGGCGGTTCTAGAAAAGGCGGCGATTTGTGGCGAGCATTTGTGCGATAATCTTGTTGGCGCTGAGGGGAAACCCAGAGCTTGGAAAATTTTGGGGGAGAAGCAATATACCGGCTTCTCGCACGGCGCTGCCGGCATTGCTTACGCCCTGCTGCGGCTGTACGCTGTCACACAAAACAGGGCTTATTTAGAAGCGGCTTGCGAGGGAATTGCGTATGAGCGCAGCGTGTTTTCTCCCGCTGCAGCCAACTGGCCGGATTTGCGCTATATTGAGCGAGAGGGTGTGCCGAGATTTATGGTGAGCTGGTGTCATGGCGCGGCTGGGATTGCTTTAGCCAGGTTGGGCGGTTTGTCGGTATGGCAAACTGAGGAAATTTGTGAGGATGTGGAAGTAGCGCTGCAGACAACATGCCGGCACAGTTTGCAGGGTGTGGATTGCGTGTGCTGCGGGAATTTTGGCCGGCTAGAGGCGCTGCTTGCCGGTGCGCAAAAACTCTGCCGCCCCCAGTTGGGAGAAATTGCTCTGCAAAAAGCCGCTTGGGGGGTGGCGAGAGCGCAAAAAATGGGAGGGTATCAGTTTCCCAATTTGCCGGTTTTCGCCTTTAGCCCCAGCTTCTTTCAGGGAACTGCTGGGATTGGCTATCAGTTGCTGCGCCTAGCGCATCCAGACCTATTGCCCTCTGTGCTGTTGTGGGAATAATACCAATTTTGGCTTTTAATCTGGTAGCAGCCATATACATGATTTCGAGTTGCTAGTTTCCAGGCGATTGGAAATCGCGGTAATT
>CAZJNL010000718.1:0-3535 GCA_964546515.1 uncultured Oscillatoria sp. | reverse complement strand
CGAGTACGGCAATATCTTTGCCCCGGAATTCGCTGTAGGAGTCTCGGAAACTGCACGCTTCTTTTGTGCAGCCCGGGGTGTTGTCTTTGGGGTAGAAGTACAGAACGAGTATTTTGCCGGCGAAATCAGACAGCTTAACGGTTTTGCCGGTGGTGTCTTTGGCGGTAAAAGCGGGGGCAGCTGCGCCCACAGGTAGGGTCATATATCTTTCTCGATAGTTTTAATCGCTATTATAAATGGTTGTCTTGTGCTTAGCGGTAATAGTGCTGCGAAAATAAAGTCAGTTTGTCAATCCCCCCGCCGGGCTGGGGCTGCCGGTTAAAATTGAGAATGTCCCCCCCGTTTTAGATCCCCCCCCGCCCCCCTAAAAAAGGGGGGAGCATGAGTCAAAATGTTTTTTCACGGGGGACTAGGGGGCGATGGAACTGGCTCACTTGTAACCAGCAACTTGCGTTAAAATCATCAAAATGACGGCTGTCGCACTAAAAAACAGGCAATCGATTCAGTATCCCCCCCGCACGGTGGCACGCGCCGAGCGAGCCATGCGCTGCGCCCCTTTCGGGCTGCACTTATATGCCGCGATGCAGCGGCAAAGCGTGCCCCTCGCCAGCATGGCCGGCTCTGAGGGCGTGCGCCACCAGTACGCGAAAGCGCCGGTGCCGGAGTTAGCCGCAGAAAACGCCCTCCTGTGGCTGATTCAAGTCGGCGTCCTGCGGCGGGAAGTGGATGGCCAGGGGATTACCGACAGTTTTCGCCTCACGCCTTTGGGACGGATGCTGGTAGAAAAATGGCAGAGCGCGGTCGGCAGCTTGCCGCCCCCCACTTGGCGAGATCGCCTTTATAATGCAGTGAGCCGGTGGTTGCGACTGCCCTTTTAGCGGTCAGCTAAGGGAGCTATTGACTCCTCCTTTGAAACCCGGTTTCTTAAAGTTTCCGGGTTTCTTAACCTCAGTTTCTTAACCCGCCCCGAACCCCCTCACTCCTTACTTTGTTATGAAAGCAATTATGGTAGTGGGAACCACGTCCCACGCAGGAAAATCGCTGATAACAACTGCCCTGTGCCGGCTTCTGTCGCGGCGGGGTTGGCGAGTCACCCCCTTTAAAGGCCAAAACATGGCCCTGAATGCCTATGTTACCACCAGCGGTGGGGAGATCGGCTACGCGCAAGCCGTGCAAGCTTGGGCAGCCGGCGTGACGCCTTGGGTGGAAATGAACCCGATTTTATTAAAGCCCCAAGGCGATATGACTTCCCAGGTTATTATCAAAGGGAAAGTGGCCGGGAAAGTCAGCGCCGCTGAATATTACGAGCAATATTTTGAGAGCGGGTGGCAGGCGATTGAGGAATCCCTCCGACAGCTCGCCGGCGAGTTTGACCTGATTGTTTGTGAGGGTGCCGGCAGCCCCGCTGAAATTAACCTCAAACACCGCGACCTGACAAACATGCGGGTGGCAAAATACTTGAAAGCTCCGACAATTCTGGTGGTTGACATCGACCGGGGCGGTGCCTTCGCCCACGTTGTCGGCACCTTGGAATTGCTCGAACCGGACGAGCGAGCCTTGATTCGGGGAGTCGTTATCAATAAGTTTCGCGGGCAGCGCTCGATCTTGCAACCGGGCATCGACTGGTTGGAAAAACGCACCGGCATCCCCGTTCTCGGCGTCATGCCCTGGATAGACGAGCTGTTCCCGGCGGAAGATTCGGTTTCCTTATTGGAGCGCTCTTCTCGCAAAACCCACAGCGAACTCACTATCGCCGTCATTCGCCTGCCTCGCATTTCCAATTTTACCGATTTTGACCCCCTGGAAGCCGAACCCACGGTCACGGTGAAATATATCAGCCCCAAACAATACCTGGGACATCCTGATGCCGTGATTTTACCGGGAACCAAAACCACGATTTCTGATTTGCTCCTCCTGCAACAAACCGGCATGGCAGAAGAAATTCAAAACTATGTAGCTGCCGGCGGCACAGTCATGGGCATCTGCGGCGGCTTTCAAATGCTCGGGCAAATCCTCTCAGATCCAGAGGGGATTGAGGGCGAGCAAGGCCGGCACGAAGGGCTGGGACTGCTGCCGCTAAAAACCGTGATTACTGCCCAGAAAATCGCCCGCCAGCGGCAAGTTAGCTCCGCCCTGCCTCAAGCAGGTTTGCCCGTTATCGGCTATGAAATCCATCAAGGTCGCACTCAAGTTCTGGAAGAAAAGGGAATCCAACTTTTGTTTGATGATGCCAATTTAGGCGTGGTTAATACCGAGCAATCTGTCTGGGGCACCTATCTCCACGGCATCTTTGATAATGGCCCTTGGCGTCGCGCTTGGCTGAATCACATGCGCCAGCAGCGCGGTCTGATTTCTTTGCCCACCGGCATCCCCAACTACCGGGAACAGCGAGAAACCTTGCTCGACTACCTGGCAGATATTGTGGCAGAAAACTTAGATTTAACGCCAATTTTGTCTCATTAAGGGAGAAGGAAGAAAAGATGAAGTATTCTCGTTCCCAGGCACCCTTACGGGAAGCCTGCTCGCACCGTGGGGAACGAAGAGTAGGTGGGCTGCGGCTTCCCTTAATTTCGCAAACAGACAAATGCTGCAATGGTAAGTCTAAATTATGTTGGCAGTCAGGCTATCGCCTCACCACAGTAGAGACGGGAGAGAGACGCGACATGTCGCGTCTCTACAAATACGCCACATGTCGCGTCCCTATCTGATAAGTAGGAGGACAAAACGGAAGCTCAAGAAACCTGGTTTCTTAAAGAAACCAGGTTTCTGGTCAAGGCTATGTTATGTTTAATAATGACGGCATACTTAGCTAAAATTATGATCGTTCGCCTTCGATTTTTGCCAGATGATGTTACAATTGATGCAGAGGTTGGAGAACCCCTGCTGGATGTTGCCGAGCGTGCCGGTGTCTCGATTCCCACCGGCTGCCTTATGGGATCGTGTCACGCCTGCGAGGTGGAAATTGAGGGCGGCGCGACTGTCTGTTCCTGCATTACAGCTGTGCCGCCCGGGCGAGAGAAGCTGACGATTAATCTCGATTTTGACCCGACTTGGTAAGAGGTAGGGTGCGTGACGCACCATCGATTACTCGGGTACAGAAACCGGGTTTCTTCTGGAGGAGTTAGCTCATTTTTATTGCTTAACCAGCACAAGAAACCCGGTTTCTTGTGGCTGCACTACGCCTGCCATACGGATATATAGCAGATTGCAACTGAGTGAAGTACAGATATTAGATCCCCCCAAACCCCCCTTAAAAAGGGGGGCGCAAGAGAATGTTCCCCCCCAAAGTAGGGGCGGTGCCACCCACGGAGACCGCCCCGGCTAGGGGGGGATCAAACTGTACTCCACGCAAGTGAAAACTGCCATACCTCGTAGGACAGGCATCTTGCCTGTCCCAGTTAGGTAGGGTGCGTTCCGCGCCATAGATTTCGGTGTCAAAGTAGTGCTAACTGGCGTCACGCACCCTACTGCTGTTTAGTTTACTGACAGCAACCGAACGGCTTCTCCAAAGGGAAACCCCTCCAAACCCAGCCCG
>CAZJNL010000717.1:0-3539 GCA_964546515.1 uncultured Oscillatoria sp. | reverse complement strand
GTCACAGGGCATGTGGGTTTGCTCCCGCAGCAGGTAGCAGCCGTAGAACGCCGCACACTTGAGATTGCTCAACTTGCGGGTGACGCGGTTTTGAATCTCCTGGAGACCGTAATCGGAAACCAAAGCCCACAGGAGATGTTTAACCTCCGTTGCGTCCCGGTAAGGCGAACAGCCATCTTTTTGGAGTAAACTATTAATCTCGCCAATATAGGCTGGGTTGGTCGTCTGGAATTCCTTCAGGCGCTCATCCACATGGCCAATAACCCCCTGACAGGTGCTGCAATGGGTGAGCAGCGGCAGATTGAGTTCCTCTGCCAAAGCGATATTCCGAGCGTTGACGGGATCTTCTAGCAGCTGGGAATCTTCCTTAAAAGTGCCACAACCGCAGCAGTCAGCTTTTTTCAGCTCGCTCAGTTCAATGCCCAAGGTTTGGGTGAGGACAAGGGTTGACTGGTGCAGCTCTCGACAGGCTCCTTGGGCAACGCAGCCGGTAAAGTAAGCGTATTTAAGCGTCTGGGATGGCATAGCTGTGAGTCAGTGCTGATGATTCAGCCAAAGGGAAAACGGGAGATGCGACAGACACTCCCTCTCTATGATGTCTCGCCAGAGGGAGACTGGGGGGGATTTATCATATTCCTTTAACCCCCGGTTTTTGGCCTCTTGGGGTGTCAGCTGAGCTATTTAATTTGGGGGCGTCTGTCAGTCGCCCTTGCGCTCCCCCTTTCCGATAAGATGGGAAAGCACCCAGACCGGCACAATCCTGTCCGGGAGTTTTAGGGACTCAGCGGGACAGGAAAGACACAAGCGGTAACGGCAACTGGGTTAATGTAAAACAGAACCAACAGCGAGCCAGCTTCAAAAGCGGCTGCGGCATCCAACGAGGACATCGGTATGAATAAAGATGAAATTTTGGGAAAGGTCAAGGAGATTGTCAAGGAACAGCTGGAAGTCGAGGAGAGTAAAATCACACCTGAAGCCAAGTTTACCGACGATCTGAACGCTGATTCCTTGGATACGGTGGAATTGGTAATGGCGCTAGAAGAAGAGTTTGAAACGGAAATTCCGGACGAGGACGCCGAAAAGATTCTCACGGTTCAAGACGCTGTGGACTACATCAGCAAAAAACTTGAAAGCCCCGCAGTGAAGAAGTGAGTCAGAAGCAGCCAGCTGTCATAACTGTGGGATCTCAAGGCGCAAGACAGGAGGCGATGTCTTAGATTTCCTTAACCCCACCTGCCTGACAGAGCGCCGGTGTCAGTTTTAAAAGCCTTTATCTGACGTCTCGGCGCTCCCCCTTTGGGATAAGATGAAAAAACGCCCAGACCCGTGCCATCCTGCCTGGGAGTTTTAGCGACTGGCCTCAACAGCCACGCACCGGTAAAGGCAACTGGCTCATGGTTCAAGATAACCAACAATTAGCTTTTCATTGGAGCTGCGGCATCCAACAAGGACACCAGTATGAGTAGCATTGAAGAAAAAGTCAAGAAGATTATCGTTGAGCAATTGGGAGTTGAAGAGAGTGCTGTCACTCCGAAAGCTACCTTTATGGAGGATCTGGGCGCTGATTCCCTAGATACGGTGGAATTGGTAATGGCGCTAGAAGAAGAGTTTAATACGGAAATTCCGGACGAGGAGGCAGAAAAGCTGACTACGGTTCAATCCGTTTTGGACTACATCAAGGCCCAACAGGAATGATTAAGTAAGCCGCCACACGTCAAGGAGTGAGTCAGAAGCATACAGCCTAAAGCTATCAAGCGGATTTGCTGTCAGGCAGGAGTTTAGGCGGGGCAAATGGAGATTGAGATACCTTCACCCAAATCCCCGCGTGCCAGCTCACACGCAACCAGACACCTGACACCGGAAACGCCCTAGTCGCGGATAGCTTCAGTCACGAACGCGGCGCACTCATTCTCGATAGATCCTTCCACCTGTATTCTGCGTTTTGGGCGGTTGAGGCCCGCTGAGACTGAATCATGACAAATTTTGAACGAAAACGTGTTGTTGTAACCGGCCTGGGTGCGATTACACCGATTGGCAATACCCTAGCGGAGTACTGGGAAGGGTTGCTTTTCGGGCGCAATGGCATCGGCTTGATATCCCTTTTCGATGCGTCGAAACACGCTTGCAGGATTGCCGGTGAGGTGAAGGGATACGACCCCCACGACTACCTGGAGCGCAAGGAAGCCAAGCGCATGGATCGCTTCGCTCAATTTGCGGTTTCAGCAAGCAAGCAGGCGCTCGCGGACGCCCAGTTGGCGATTACTGACCTGAACGCAGAGCAGGTGGGTGTGATGATTGGCACCGGCATCGGTGGCCTGAAAGTCCTGGAAGACCAGCAAGAAGTCTATCTGACTCGCGGGCCAGATCGCTGCAGCCCCTTTATGATTCCCATGATGATCGCCAATATGGCTGCCGGTTTGACGGCCATTCACACGGGTGCCAAGGGGCCAAACTCCTGTTCGGTGACGGCTTGCGCTGCCGGCTCGAATGCAGTGGGCGATGCCTTTCGCCTGATCCAGGGCGGCTACGCTCAGGCGATGATTTGTGGCGGCACGGAAGCGGCTGTCACTCCCCTGGGAGTGGCCGGTTTCGCCGCAGCGCGGGCGCTTTCGACGCGCAATGACGCCCCGGAACGCGCCTGCCGCCCCTTTGACCGCGACCGCGATGGGTTTGTGATGGGCGAAGGTGCCGGCATTCTCATCCTGGAAGAACTGGAACACGCCCTCAGCAGGGGTGCCCGCATCTATGCGGAAATGGTTGGCTACGGCATGACTTGCGACGCCTATCACATCACCTCGCCGGTGCCGGGTGGGGCGGGAGCCGCACGGGCCATACAGCTGGCGATGAAAGATGCCGGTGTCACCCCCGAGCAAGTCAGCTACATTAACGCCCACGGCACCAGCACCCCCGCCAACGACCCAACGGAAACCGCCGCCATTAAAACAGCTTTAGGGGAAAGCGCCCAGAAAGTGGCCATTAGCTCCACCAAGTCGATGACCGGCCACCTGCTGGGCGGTTCCGGCGGCATTGAAGCTGTGGCTACAGTGATGGCGGTGGCCAACGACAAAATCCCGCCCACCATTAACCTGGAAAATCCCGATCCAGCCTGCGACTTGGACTATGTGCCCAACTGCAGCCGCGCCCAAACAGTAGAAGTGGCGCTGTCCAACTCCTTCGGGTTTGGCGGTCACAACGTCACGTTGGTCTTTAAGAAGTACGCCTAGAAGGGGTGAGGGGGGTCCAAGGCGTGTGCCGGGGCGGGTTTATCAAGATTTTGCATTGTGTCCCCAATATTTCGGGTGAACCCGCCCCTACAAATCCCCATTGCCCCATGCCGCCCCAATTGGCCATGCCCCATGCCCGATTCCCCATTCTCCAGTCCCGATGAGAAATTCTTGCCCATCTATCCCGGTAATGGGATGATGGGAGTTAACGTTTTAGGGCGATTCCAGAGCGCTGAAACCCAAGCTGATTCCATCCAGCCACCGTTGCTCACACAAGATAACGAACAATGCCTGTTGCCACCCAATCACTCGAAC
>CAZJNL010000716.1:0-3542 GCA_964546515.1 uncultured Oscillatoria sp. | reverse complement strand
TAGGCTTCCCCATCGGGCTAGAAGCAGACATTGCCGATTTCATCGCCCACACAGAGGTGCAGTTAAACCCGGGAGACGTGGCGTTACTCTATACCGACGGGATTACCGAAGCGGAAAATCTGGACGGGGTGCGTTACGGGCTAGACCTGCTCATTGAGGTTGTCAGCCGCAACTGGCACCTTTGTGCGTCGGAAATCAAGCAGGCGGTGATTGACGACCTGCGCCAGCACATTGGGGAGCAAAAGGTGTTTGACGACATCACTTTGGTGGTGTTAAAACAAAAGTAGCAAGGGCGAGCGCCGATGGCTAAATGCCAGGATTGTTTCGGTCAGTTTATCCGTAACTATTTCACCTTTTAATGTCTCACTTATCCTTTTATAACTCCCCCAGTTTGAGAGCGACATGACTCAGATATTCGGAGACTACGATCTAGACCTGCCTGTCACCCAGGAATACTTGATTATTGGATTTTCGCCAAGTTCCATCCCGCTCAAGCAGCGCTGGCGAAACAATGGGCTGTCGGCAGATTTTCTGGCCGACTACTTGACGGCATTCTTTCCGGGAGATCCAGACGATTCCAGTGCGACCGAAAGGCAAGCGGAAATCAAGAGCGCTGTCAGCTTCATCGCCAATGAGCTGCTAGAGAATGCCATGAAGTTTAGCGACGAAACATCCCTGCGCCCCATCAGCATTCAACTCCACTTGAGTCCGGAGAGGATTGTGTTTGTCACCACCAACACCGTCTCTCCCCAATCCGTCGATAAGTTTCAGGCATTCATCCAGGAGCTGACGGCTTCCGACCCGCAAGAGCTGTATATCCGCCAGCTAGAAAAAAATGCTGCTGACGAAACCGGCTCCGCTTCTATGTTAGGCTATCTGACCATGATAAACGATTATATGGCTAAAATAGGGTGGAAGTTCGAGACTGTCCAAAATGACCCGGAAGTCATCACTGTTACCACAATGGTGCAGCTGAATGTCTAAACTGCAAGGGAAAGCCCATGAGAGGAGCCAATAAAAACGATGGAGATCAAGACCGAAGATTACAGCATCTGGTACGCTCCGGGGACGGCCACCGTGACCTGCCAGGGGTCACTGAGGCTGAGCGGGATGGACGAGTATGCGCCCATTGTGCAGTTGCTCAATGATGCTATCGAAAAACAGCCACCCCAGCTGGCGCTGAACCTCCAGGATCTAGAATTTCTCAACAGTTCCGGGATAAACGTCCTGTCGAAGTTTGTCATCAAGGTGCGGCAGAACGGGAAGATTAATCTGGTGGTGCGGGGGTCTAAGAATATCCCCTGGCAGGGTAAGTCTCTGAAAAACTTGCAGCGCCTGATGCCTTCTTTGCAGCTGGAATTAGAATAAGGAAAGCCGGCCCGAAATCAACGCCAAGAAACCAGGTTTCTTATAGTTTCCTGGTTTCTGCTGGGTTCTATCAGGGGGGATCGTGTTACGCTTAATTATATCCACATACTTAGAACTCACAGAGGGTGTGTGGCAGGCACCGGCAACTAACTGGGATTTTGTCAAGGGGCAAATGCTAGGGTGATGCAGCAAAAAGAACCGTCAACTAAACAGCTATTGCTGGAGATAGAAAGCCTGCGGCGGGAAGTGGAACAGTTGCAGCAGGAAAAGGCAGACTTGCAAATTTTGCTGGAAACTACGATAGCGCACGCCGATTTCGTCGAACAGCTGTACTCCGTTGCGCCCAGCGCCTCTGCCAGCCCCTGGGACTAATTGAGCTCGACATTGACCATTTTAAGCGCTTCAATGACACTTTTGGCCATCTGGCAGGGGATGCCGTTCTCCGAGAAATGGGCCGGCTTTTGCAAGCGCACCAGCGCACCTCAGATATTGCCTGTCGCTACGGAGGCGAGGAGTTGATGCTGATGCAAGCCGGCAGCCTCCTTAAAAGAAACCGCAGCTAGAGCCGAGCAAGTGCGCCAAGCCGTTAAGCTGCTAAATTTAGAGCATCACCACCAGCCTCTGGGCGGGATTACCATCTCTCTGGGGGTTGCTTGCTTTCCGGAGCATGGCCAAAGCAGCTCCGCCCCGATCCGAGCCGCTGATGCGGCGCTCTACCGGGCTAAGGCTTAAGGAGGAGATCGTCTGGTGGCGGCGGACTCGCTCAAGCCTCTGTAGCGGCTGATGGCTTATTGCCGGTGCGATTGCAATAAAAATTCTGAGAGGGTGTATCCTGAGGAAAGTCTACGACATTACGGTACTTTTGTCAAGGCGCAAACGGGCGATGCAGGAAGAACAACTGTCAACAGAACAGCTATTGCTAGAGATAGAAAGGCTGCGCCGGGAAGTCGAAGAGTTAAAGCAGGAAAAGGCTGACCTGGAAATCTTGCTGGAAATGACCACCGAACACTCCGATGTGGTGGAAGCTGAGCTGCACAACAAGACGCTGGAGGCGGTGCGCGAAAGCGAGAAGAGGCTGGCCCAATTCCTGGAAGCCATGCCGGTGGGCGTGTTCGTGGCTGATGCCAGCGGCAAACCCCACTACGCCAATCGCGCCGCGCAGCAGTTGCTGGGCAACAGTGTCCTCCCTGATGTTCAGCCGACACAATTGCCAGAGGTTTATCAAGTCTATATGGCGGAAACCGACCGGCTGTACCCCGAAGAAAAATTGCCGTTGGTGCGGGCGCTGAGCGGCGAAAGTGCGCTCGTTGAAGATATGGAACTCCGCCAAGGCGACAAGATTATCCCCCTGGAAGCTTGGGCAACCCCAATCTTTGATGAAAAGGGCAGTGTTGCCTATGCTATAGTCGTCTTTCAAGACATCACGCCGCGCAAACAGGCGGAAGCGGAGCGACTTCGCTTCACCTCGGAGCTGTCAGCCAAAAATGCCGCCCTCGAACAGCTCGACAAGCTCAAAGACGAGTTTCTCGCCAACACCTCCCACGAACTCCGCACCCCGCTCAATGGCATTATTGGCATTGCCGAGTCTCTCATCGATGGCGCTACCGGCCCACTCCCTGAAAGGACGCTCTTTAACCTGGCAATGATTGTGTCCAGCGGCAAAAGATTGACCTCTCTCGTCAACGACATCCTTGATTTTGCTAAACTCAAACACCACAATCTCGAACTGCAAAAGATGCCGGTGGGGGTGCGAGAAATTGCTGATGTAGTTCTGGCGATCAGCCAGCCCCTCGCCCGCAATAAACCTTTACAGATCGTGAACAGCATCAGCCCCGATTTGCCGCCGGCAGATGCCGATGAAAATCGGGTGCAGCAGATTATGCACAACCTCGTCGGGAATGCCATTAAATTTAGTGATTCCGGCATTATAGAAGTGTCGGCTGAAGTTCTAGATCCCCCCCAACCCCCCTTAAGAAGGGGGGAGCAAGAAACCCAACCCCCCCTTGGGAACGAGAATATACAACCCCCTCGTTTCCCGGCTCCGCCTGGGAACGAGAAACCCCCCCCTTTTTAAGGGGGGGCAGGGGGGGATCGGAGGCAGAGGGCAGCTGGTAAATTATCTAGCCATCACCGTTTCCGACACCGGCACCGGGATCCCCGCTGACAAATTAGAC
>CAZJNL010000715.1:0-3546 GCA_964546515.1 uncultured Oscillatoria sp. | reverse complement strand
GTTCCTTGCTGGGATTTACGACCCGTTTCTGTTTGTCCGAAGGCTTCAAATAACTTGTCAAATTCCTCTGGGGCAATGCCCGGGCCGGTGTCTGAGACTTCAAAGGTGATTTGGGATTTGGGATTTGGGATTTGGGATTTGGGATTTTCGATTGGGGATTGATTGTTTTCTCCCATGCCCGATGCCCCATGCGCTGTGCCCGATGCGCTGTGCCGAGTGCCCGATGCGCTGTGCCCCACTCTCACCCGCAGCGTGACGCTGCCCTTTTCCGTAAACTTGATGGCGTTCCCCAAGATGTTAAGCAAAACCTGACGCAGTTTTCCCTGATCGGCTGCCACAAATTGGGGGAGGTCCGGGGCGAGTTCAAAACTCAGATCTAAACCTTTGGATTGGGCTTTCAATTCCAGCATGTCTTTCAGGCTGTCGAGCCAGAGAATTAAGTCGAAGTTACTTTCATTCAACACCGTTATGCCGGCCTCGATTTTGGACATTTCCAGAATGTCGTTAATCAATTCTAGCAGGTGAGAGCCGGCGCGATTGATAATTTCCAGATTTTGCCGGTGTTCGGCACAGAGAGATCCGTCGCCCCGCATCACTTGGGTAAAGCCCAAGATAGCGTTGAGCGGGGTTCGCAGTTCGTGGCTCATATTGGCGAGGAATTCGCTCTTGGCCCGATTGGCAGCATCTGCAGCTTCTTTTGCTTCTTGCAGAGCCGACTCCGCCTGCTTGCGAACGCTGATATCGGTGAGGGTGCCGGTGACTCGCTGAGGTCTGCCGGCGGCGTCGCGCACGCACTTACCTTTGACTTCCACCCACACCCACCGGCCATCTTTGTGTCTGATGCGATGGGTGTGTTGATAAAGAGGTGTTTGGCCCTCAATGTGTTGGGAAAAAGCTGCTAGAGCGCCCTGTAAATCATCTGGATGCACCCTATCCGCCCAAGTGCTGAACTCCGGCGGCAGTTCCCCTTCCCGGTAGCCCAAAATTTCCATCCAAACTAGAGAGTAATAAACCCGGTTAGTTCTTAAATCCCAGTCCCAAATCCCATCCCGGGTGCCTGACACAGCCAGTTGGAAGCGCTGCTCGCTTTCGCTGAGGGCTGTTTCCGCCCGTTGGCGCTCGGCGATTTCAGTTTTGGCTTGCTCGAAGAGGGTGCATTGCTGAATGGCGATTGCCAGCTGCACGGCAAGCTGTTTCAGCGACTCTACCTCAAATTCCTGCCACGGCCTCGGACTCCCGCACTGGTGGGCAATCAGCAGCCCCCACAATTTTTCACTGTGCAAGATAGGAAGCACCAGGTTAGCTTTTACCTCAAACTGAGTCAGTAAATTAACGTAGCACTCGTTTAAACCCGCCGCGTCAATATTCTCTATTGCGCAAACGCGACCTTGCCGGTAAAGTGGGGCGTAAGTTTCGCCAAAGCAATTTTCTTCAATGTCAGCCCCCAAAGCAGATGTCCACCCCTCGCCGACTGACTCGACAGCAACAAACCCGCTCCAGTCAGAGTAAAAGCGGTAAATGATGGCCCGGTCTGCTGACAAAAACTGCCGCACTTCCTCCACGGCTGTTTGCAGGACTTCTCTCAGGTTGAGCGACTCGCGAATGCGCTCTAGCATCGCCAGCGTCAGCCGCTGTCTCAAAAATTGCTGTCGCCAGGCAACTTCGGCCTGCTTGCGTTCGCTAATATCTGTAATTGTCCCGATGTAGCCTGTAATTTCTTTTTCACCCCCAATTTCTGCCACCGCCTGACCGATGACCCAGGCAATTGTGCCATCAGGACGCACGAAGCGATACTCGGACTTAAACGGAACCTTGGCGCTAGCAGCTCGCTCCCATTCGGTAAAAACTCGCTCTCGGTCATCTGGATGAATGGGACTCGCCCAACCCGTTCCAACAGCATTTTCTAAGGACAGTCCGGTAATCTCGCTCCAGTACTGATTGACGTAGAGGCAATTCCCACGAGTGTCGGTGTTGATTATACAAACGGGCGAGGTTTCTGCTAAAATTTGATACCGACGCTGACTTTCTCGCAACGCTGACTCTACAGCCTTTAGTTCGCTGATGTCTATTAAATAACCAACGTACTCGATGGGATTGCCAGAAGAGTCGCGCAGCAATTTAAGCTGGCTGTAGAGCCAGCGATAGGTTCCGTCAGCGTGCGGGAAGCGGTATTCGTAAACAACCAACTCCTGCTGGAAGTCGGGCGGGTTGGCCTGGATGCGCTCCCTATCTTCTGGGTGGACGCGGCTCGCCCAGAAATTCGCATTTCCCACAAATTCCCGCGCTTCGTAGCCGAGGATTGTCTTGATGTTCTCACTCATAAAAGTCGCCACATAATCCCCCCCTGTCGGGCAGCTAAATATGACCGCTGGACTGGAGGTGAGCAGGTATTGCAGGCGTTCAGTAACGGAGCGCAGTTGCGATTCGGCTCGCTTGCGCTCGGTAATTTCTACCACAACAGCCCCCACGCTTTCAGGGCGGTTGCCCTCTCCTGGGATGGGAAAGTAAGACACACTCCAGTGACGGATAACGCCCGGTTGGCTGGGCATTTCTCCCGACACTTCCAGGCTGACAATCGGTTTGCCGGTGGCCAGCACTTGCAGGTATTGGGGTTCCAGAACCGGCGCGAGGGAGGGCAAAATTTCGCGGACAGTCTTGCCGATATGAGCGGGCGCGGGCAGTCCATTAATTGCTGCCAGCGGTTCGTTGATTTGCACGAACCGCAGTCGCTCGTCCAGGATGGCCATTCCGACGGTAGCGTTGCTGAAAAAGGCATTGAGTCGAGCTTCCCGCAGGGCGATCTCTCGTTCTAAAACTTTGCGCTGGGTAATGTCGCGCCCTTCCGAAATCAGCAATACCACTTGTCCGGTTTCGTCAAACACCGGCTGGATGGAGAAGTCAATAGTAATGACCATATCTCCGGCTCCGGTGACATCTACTTCGTAACGCACAAACTCGCCTGCTGCGGCGCGGGCAACCGTCTCTTTTGCCCGCTGTCGAGCTTCTTTGGAAGTTCCCCAGCAAGACAATTTCCAAAACGGAACTCCAACCACCGCCTTTGGATTGTCTATTCCCGCAAAAGCGAAAGCCGTTTGGTTCACTTCCAACATCTTGCCGTCCGGCTGCATCACCCCCATGAATTGGAACGTCGAGTTAAAGATGGCCAGGAATCGCCTTTCACTCTCGCGCAGCGCTTCTTCTGCTTTTTTGCGCTCGGTGATATCTCTGTGCGTTCCCGTCATCCGCACCGGCGCGCCGGCTGCATCCCGTTCAAAAACCTTACCGCGAGCCACAATCCACTTCCACTCCCCGGATTTACTCCGCATCCGGAATTCCACTTCGTAGACGGGGAGCTTACCTTCCAGATAGCCATTCACAGCTTCCATCAACGCCGGCATATCCTCTGGATGGAGCCGCCGCACCCAGGATTGGTAATTGTTCTCTATCTCCTCTACTTCATACTCCAGCATTTTCTTCCACTGCCGGTCGAAATAAGTTTCTCCCGTCACAATATTCCAATCCCACAGCCCCAGTTCGCTGCCTTCC
>CAZJNL010000714.1:0-3554 GCA_964546515.1 uncultured Oscillatoria sp. | reverse complement strand
TGGCATTCAGAGTGTGCTGATTACTGATGGGAAAAATCCGATTAATCTGTTTGGCGCTGCTAGCGGTTTGATCGGTTCGGTGACGCCACCGCTGAGTTCGGAGCCGCAACGCGGGGGTTGAGCTTTTGGGTGGGGTGCTAAGTGGGGGGGGTGGGTTTCCTCGTTCCGGGGCGGGCACGGTGCCACCGGCACTACTGCCTGGGAACGAGGAAACTTGGGGGTGGGGTTTGAGCCCCCTATTAATTGGCCAACAGCATCTTTCAATCGCCGGGGAGCTGTAGGGGCGGCCCCCCGTGGCCGCCCTCCTGACACCGATGCACGGGAGCATGCGCCTGATGACATTACCAACCCGCAATTGTGCAATGCCCTTTTGCTAAGTGTTCCGGAAGGTGCGTTGCCCCAAGAGGGCAACACACCCTACTGTGCTTGGCGTCCCTTCACGGGGGCGGTTTATTATAGCAATCGACAGTCAGTTGAGGACAGGGCATCTCACTTTCTAGTAGGGACAGGGACAGGCGTCCCGCCTGTCCTACGCCTTATATATGAGCGTTTCTCAGATTAGTGTGCTACGGAGAAACTCGGTATGGGCGGTCGTGCCGCACCGCTCCTACGAAATCGGGTTTATGGGCCATAGTACATTAAACTGAGAACCGCTATATGTAGGTACGGCGTAAGCGTTGCGGCGCGTCAGCGCTACTCCCTAGCCTCATGCCCTCAAGGTAAACATGTCCGTGCCCTGGGTGGGTACTGCTATAACCCACCCTACTAGGTTGGGGAGGTGGGTTACGCTGTAGCGTTCCCCACCCCACTCTATATAGTGCGCTCCGCACGCGCACCTGTTCAGTCCAGAATCAGGCAAAAGTCCCAGCTGCAGCACAGGACTCGATAAATCGCGCCGGTACAAACCACCCGCGCTAAAACGCGCACGGCTTTGACGCAATACTAAAAGGCGCGTATATATACAGCATTACGCGATAAATCGCCTCTTTCCACGAACGAGGGGGATTTATCGCGTCTGTACAAAAGGCTCCCCCGCTGATAATGCAAAAGTGGGATGCTCCCTAATTTACCTCGCGATCGACAGATCGCTGCCCTGAATTCGCCACAAGTATGCGGCTATCGGCCCACTCCCAACTCAATAAACAACAAAAACGACATGCGCTTATGGGGATTTGCTTTGTAATAAAAATCACTTTTTTTTCTTAAGGTTTTTTTTATAGGAAATTTCCCGAACTAGGTATAATCTTGGAACTGTGAGCAAATTGACTGACTTAGCTAACGAACTCCATTCACAGCTAAGCCCGAAGGCTCGATTTGCCTGTACTATCGCAGCAAAACTTGCTGAATTACTATGGTTACAATCGCAACAACGAACCGGACGCAACAAAGCATTGACATCAAAGGGGCTCGCAACCTAGCGATCACGACAAATACCGTCCCTCAAATGACGGGGATTACACCCCGGTGGCTGCTGCACTTCCTGCCGTGGGTGCAAGTGCAATCGGGAACGTACCGCGTCAACCGCACCAAAGTCGTTCTCAAACCAACTCCAAAAGTTCGGGTCAATAACAACAACGGCTCCTCGAATGTGGCCCCAGAAGACCTGCAGACAATCCCCATGCTGTCAGACCTCGCTATTTCTGACGCTGCCGCGCTCGTCAACCGCTTCCAAAGCGTGTCTTTTGGGATGGGAGAAACGGTCGTTGCGGAAGGGCAACAAGGCGACAAATTCTATATCGTCGCTCAAGGGAAATTAGAAGTGTTAATGCGGGGCGAACAAGGCTACCCCTTGCGCCTTGCCGTTCTGGGTGCGGGAGACTACTTCGGCGAAGTCGATCTCTATCAAGATCTGCCCAGCGACGCCACTGTTCGCAGCCTGACTCCCTGCCGGTTGCTGACGCTTTCCAAAACCTGCTTCGACCAAGTGGCGAGTCAATCCCCACAAGTGCTGGAAAACTTGCGGCAGGCGGTTGAAAATCGCATGCGTTTAAAGACGCTCCTCAACCTGTACGGGGAAGAAAAAGTTGCGCTCGCGGCTGACTACGAGGGCGAAACCGAGTTACCCGCCTCGTTTGTGGACTACGAAAACGAACCGCAAGAGTACGAACTGAGTATCGTCCAAACTATTTTGCGCGTTCACACCCGCGTCGCCGACATTTACAACGAGCCGATCGATCAGTTGCGCGAACAGCTTCGCCTGACAGTCGAAGGCATGAAAGAGCAGCAAGAGTGGGAAATTATCAACAACCCAGCCTTTGGCTTGCTCAGCGCCGCCGCGCCCTCCATGCGCGTTCAGCCCCGCTACGGCGCACCGACTCCCGACGATCTCGATGAAATGCTGGCTCGCGTGTGGAAACAACCGGCTTTCTTCCTGGCTCACCCACGGGCGATTGCAGCTTTCGGACGCGAATGCACGCGCCGGGGCGTTCCGCCGGTAACTGTCAATCTGTTCGGCTCTCCTTTCATAACTTGGCGCGGTGTGCCAATTGTGCCCTGCGACAAATTGGAAGTGCAAAACCGCACCGGCAACCCCGAAGGTCCAGGCAAAACGAATATCCTGCTCGTGCGTGCCGGTGAAAAAGAACAAGGCGTTGTCGGCTTGCATCAAATGGGCATTCCCGGCGAACAAATGCCCAGCCTTTCCGTGCGGTTCATGGGCATCAACTCCCTGGCGGTGGCGTCTTATTTGATGACGCTGTACTTCTCCTGCGCTGTCTTAACCGATGATGCTCTAGCCGTGCTGGAAAACGTGGAGGTGGGATACTACCATGACTATCAATATGCCAGCGCATAACGGTAAAAACGGACATGGGACGCCTCAAGACGTGCCATTACCTACAACAGGCGACAGCGCGATCTTTGACCCGATCTCTGTAGAATCGATGGCGAATCAGTTTTATACCGCTGTGCCGAATGGGAACAGCGTGGCAGCCCCAGCCGGCACCCAGCCGGCAATTGAACAGATCGGGAATGTTCCGCAGCCTGAGAGGAATAGTTCTGGCATGAGTGGGGTGGCATTAGTCGGCAACTCCGCACCGGCATCAGCCCTCAGCGAGGAAGCATTAACCGCAATGGCCAAACAGTTGCGCTCCCAGATGGTTCCCGCTAATTTGGAAGCTAACCTGTTTCAGGCATTCGCACAGCTCCAACCCGCTGCACCCTCGCAGGAAACGGCTGCGGCGCTGCCAACAACTTCGGCTTCCAGCAATGCCTTGAATGTGGAAGCTTTGAAAGAGGTGGCACAACAGCTGTACGCCCAGATTCCTCAGATTTCCCCCAGCGGAATTCCGGGCAATTCGATGGCTACGCCTCCAAGGCCAACCTCTATTTTACCGCTCAGCGAGCCAGATTTGCAAAGGGCTTTCGCGGATGCGGGAGCGCAAGCCAGCCATTCGCCGGTTCGGGAAACACCTCAGCCGTCGTTCTATTTCCTGTCTCCCCCAGCAGTGGAAAATCTGGGGTTAGAGTCTGGGGCTGTATTTGATGTCAGCGCCATCCGCAAAGACTTTCCGATTTTGCACCAGAAAATCAACGGCAAACCGCTGATTTGGCTG
>CAZJNL010000713.1:0-3558 GCA_964546515.1 uncultured Oscillatoria sp. | reverse complement strand
CCTTTTTTTGTGGGGGGGGGGGGGGGCCCCCCCGATACCGAGTCACTGGTAATACCATCCGAAAATCAAACTGGGTGGGGTGACTTGGTAGGCTGTGCCGAAGTGTCGCCCTCCCTGAATAGGGTTTATATGCCGACACCTATTCCATTATTCTTAATATAACACAACTCCAGAAAATTGTGCGAGTTTTGCCAAAATTCATGTCACAGCCAACCGACACAAAAACAGCGCCTTCCCCTTCTTTGCGCCCAATGCGTTCTGTGCCGGCTCAACATCAAACCTCCTCCAAATCCTCCTCAAACTCCTGCAACTTTTGATGCTCAACCCGACGAGAAGACCGGCGATACTTCTTACTGTCCAACTTAGGCTCATACCGACGCTCACCGGCTCTGCTCATCTTCACCTTAAAACTCGACTCCCCATCCCCCAACTCCTGCAAAGCCCCCTCCCGCGCCACCGCCTCCCCCAAAAACTCCAAATAGTGCTCGTAGCGCTCCCACTCCCCCCGCACCGCACAGTTCGGCTCATCCCGGTGCAAACAGTCACTAAACTGACAGCTTCCCCCAGCCAATCCCCGCCTCCCCTCCGGAAAATACCCCACCAAATCCACCGGCGCACACTGCAAATCCGGCTGATTAAAACCCGGAGTGTCCGCCAGCAACCCCCCTCCCGGAAGCTCAAACAGCTCCACATGACGAGTCGTGTGACGCCCCCGGCTGAGTTTTCCCGAAACTTCCCCCACCCGGAGGTTGACACCGGGAATCAAATCATTTATAATAGTAGACTTGCCCACACCAGACGGACCGGCAACCACCGTAATTTTATCCGCCAGCAGCTTGCCGAGTTCCTCCAACCCCGTGCCGGTGCGAACACTAACCAACACCGGCGCGTAGCCCCACTCAGCCAGACGCCGGTGCCATTCGCCCTGCAGCTCCTCCCCCACCAAATCGCTCTTATTCAAACACAAGCACACAGACAAGCCGGTGGACTCCCCCTTCACCAAAAACCGGCTCAGCTGGTGGGGGTCGAGTTCCGGTTCCGCCAGAGCGAACACCAGCAGGATTTGATTCGCATTGGCTACAGAAGGGCGGTCGAGCTCCGTTTCCCGGGGCAAAACCTCAGCAATCGCCCCGCGCCCGCCCGCCCAGTCCGGGTCGTCCACCCCGAACCGGTCGCCCCCCATCACCAGCGGGCCAATTTTTTTCAGCCGCGCCCGCCGGGTGCACAGGAGAGTGACACAGGAGTGCAATCCTTGATTCTCCCAGGAGTCCAGCCGCACCCGATAATAATTAGCTTGAACAGCGAGGACAGTGCCCAACAGCTGCTGGGCGTCGCCGGTGGGGTTGAGTTCTTCCGCCGCTGAAATCATGCCGGCGGCAAAGGGCGGCGAACCTTCAGGGAAAAGAAGTCGGTGCGCTCCTCGATTTCCTCAATACCGTAACCTTCCATCCTCAAACTGTCCGGAACCTGCTCAATCGGCTCGCCCGGATCGAGCCACACTTCCAGCAGCTGCCCGGGGGACATTTTTTCCAAGCGCAACTTAGTGCGCACAAAGTTAATCGGGCAAGGAGTGCCGCGCAAGTCAAGCTGGGCGTCAGTAGTGGTGTTACTCATCCGCGAAAAAGCCCTCCCAAAAATCCTTCTATCCCACCTTTGCCGGTGCGCTCACCTTTAATCTTAGCCAGCTGTTCTAGCAGGGTGCGCTCTTCTGGGGTGAGGCGAGTGGGAATATCCACCAAAATGGTAATCAAGTGGTCGCCGCGACTGACGGGGTTGCCCAGACGGGGGACTCCTTTATTTTCCAGAGTCAGAACCGTACTGGGCTGAGTTCCGGGCGGAATCATCAGTTCAGAGGGCCCTTCCACGGTATTCACTTCCAGCCGGCAGCCCAAGATTGCCTGCAGGTAGCTAATCTTGACATCGGAGAGGATATTGATGCCGTCGCGGTGAAATTCCGAGTCTTCATTAACAAACAAATAGACGTAGAGGTCGCCGGCTGGCCCGCCGCGCAAACCGGCATCGCCCTCATTGGAGACGCGCAGGCGGGTGCCGCTGTCAACCCCTGCGGGTACAGTTATTTTAAGTTTTTTGGTTTCTTGTTTTTGACCCTTGCCGCCGCAGGCGTCGCACTTATCTTCTATCACCTGACCCGTGCCGTTGCAAGTCGGGCAGACGGAGACTTGGGTGAAGCTGCCGAAGGGGGTGCGAGTGGCGCGGCGGACCTGGCCGGTGCCGGTGCAGGTGGGGCAGGTGCGGGGGCGGGTGCCCGGTTTGGCGCCGGTGCCGCTGCAAACCTCACAGGTTTCCAGGTGGCTTATCCGGATTTCCTTTTCCCCACCAAATACGGCTTCGCGGAAGTCCAGTCTCAGGTCTAGCCGCAGGTCGTCGCCCCGCACCGGGCCACTGCGCCGGCGGGCCGTTTGGCCAGCGCCGCCGGCGAAGCCGCTGAAGAAGCTTTCAAAGATATCGGCGAAGCCCTCGCTGAAGTCTTGGAAGCCTGCAGGGCCGACACCTGCGCCTGCGGACACGCCGGCCTCACCAAAGCGGTCATAGCGGCTGCGCAACTCAGGGTCTGACAGGACCTCGTAGGCGCGATTGATTTCCTTAAACCGGTCTTCTGCCCCTTCTTCCTTATTAACATCAGGGTGATACTTGCGGGCTAAGCGACGGAAAACGCGCTTAATTTCCTCCTTGTCCGCGTCGCGAGAGACACCGAGAATTTCATAGTAGTCGCGGGCCATAGAGCGCTTTTGGTAGGGATAAACAACAGAAACTAGACAAATCGGCTCTCCCTTACAAGTGGTGGAAAACTGGCTTTTTTGGGCATGGGGCATGGGGCATGGGGCATGGGAAATGCTTTACCCAGCAACCCGTCGCTACTTATAAGTTTCCTTTATCACCCTTCTTCTGGGAGAGCCACAAATCACGTTTTGGGGGGATGCAATCAGTTTACTGCTTTTGTATATTGTGCAGTTTTAATGTTGCCCCTCCCCGGTTTGGGGGGAGGGGCAACTGGGGGGCTGGGGGCAGAGTTTGAGGGCTGTGAGCGGTTCAGGTGCCGGGCCAAAAAATAAAAGTTTTGTGCCGGTCAGCCGCCATCTGCAGCCTCTGCCAGCTCTTCGGCAGAACTGCTCGCTCCCTGATACACCGCAGTGCCAATGGAGAAAAGGGTTGTTTGGAAGGCATCAATGTACTGCCTCATTTCCTCCACCGTCAGAGAATCGTCCCGGAGCGCCGCCCGTAACTCCTTAGCTTGCTGACTGAGCTCAGCCTTGAGCTGATCGCTGACCAGTTCGGCATTCTCTTTTAGAGTAGCTTCATAATTATAGAATAGGCTATTCGCTAGGTTTTTTAGTTCCGCGACTTGCCGGCGCTTGTGGTCAACTTCTGCATAGAGTTCTGCCGAGCGCCGCATTTGCTCGACTTCGGATTCGCTCAGCCCGCCGGTGTTGGTAATTTGGATACTTTGCTCCCGACCGGTGCCTTTATCTTGAGCGGAGACTTTGAGGATGCCATTGGCGTCGATCTCAAAGACCACTTCAATTTGGGGAACGCCGC
>CAZJNL010000712.1:2117-3558 GCA_964546515.1 uncultured Oscillatoria sp. | reverse complement strand
TTAATTTTGGGCTGGCGGCGTTTATGGTGCAGATGGGGATGAAAGATGAGGCGTTCCGCATCACGGAAGCTGTTGTGCGCCAAGTCTACGACAACGGGCTGCAATTCCGCACCCCAGAAGCGATCGCAGCCGCCGGCACCTTCCGCGCCAGCCTCTACCTCCGCCCTATGGCCATTTGGGCGATTTATGGCGTCCTGACCAAATTCCAGGCGTAGGTGTGCACAGGCGAGACGCCTGTGCTACGGCGTCCGAACGTAGGACAGGCATCAAGGCTGTCCCACCCCCCTCACCCCCTAACCCCCTCTCCCACAAGAGGAGAGGGGGAATAAGAATAAGACTGGGTTTTTCTAGAGGGTGAGGGTACTCTGGGACAGTGACAATAGCTGATATATTTTCCGATTAAATGAGATTCGCAAAACACGCCTTTAGACGGGTTTTGTATATATGCTTTCTACCGGATATTAGCTAATTTGACCCGCCGGCGCCAGCGGGGGTGGAGCTAACCCAACCGCCAGCGCCGGGAGCCAGCTGGGGCTATCCAGACGCCACACCGGCTTCCTGGGGGGCTTCGACGGACTTGCCAGTCTGCCACTTGCCGGTGGAACACTGGCAGCACGCCCGCTCCATCGCACCGACACATTTCAGATTACCAGAAGAGAACGGCAATGGCAACGGACAACCGGCACCACCCCCCAGACGGCACCTGTCTCACCCCGCTCTTGTAGAGACGCGATTTATCGCGTCTCAAAGCTCTGCCCCTCTGAGCGCTTCTCAAAGCTCAGCGCTTCTGAGCGCGTCTCAACCCTCTGCAACAGCCACACCTTCCGCCAAACCCGATCCGGTAGTCTTTCCCAAACCGGCTTGCCGGCGTTTCCTGGATTTTCTGGCGAGATATCCCTTTATCGAGCCGCAGAGTTCTTCCGATTGCGGCGCTGCTTGTCTTGCGATGATAAGCCAGTACTGGGGAAAGCGGTTTACCCTCAACTACCTGCGGGAGCTTGCCTGCGGGAGCTTGCCGATGTGGGCCGGTCGGTGTGGGCCGGTCGGGGGCGTCCCTCACCGGAGGGCATTGCCATTGCCGCAGAAAGCTTGGGATTCCACGCCGGTGCGAGCTTCCCTGAACAAGCTAGAAGAGCGGACAAACCCTTGGATAGCGCACAGGGAGGGAATTCACTATATCGTTGTCTAACGCTGCAAAGGCTTAAGCATGCTGATCGGGGCTGCCTATCAGGGGCTGATGGCTTGCTACAACTGGCAGCTGACTGTGCTGGCTCTGACTCCCCCGATTTTCACAAATAAACTGCCATAATGGCTGCCATAATGGCTTCCCACCTAGATCGCAAGTTGCTAGAGTATAAATAACCAAAAAGGGAGGACGAAATAAAAAAACCGCCAAAATGGCCGCACTTATCGCAGCGGAATTGCTAGAGTGTAAATACCG
>CAZJNL010000712.1:0-2017 GCA_964546515.1 uncultured Oscillatoria sp. | reverse complement strand
GGGCAGCACCTCCGTTGCCGTAATCAATCCTTACTGCTAATCTTCAGCGATTGCCGCTGTGGGGGAAGTGATTCCATCGGAGAAACCGCCAAAATGGCCGCACTTATCGCAGCGGAATTGCTAGAGTGTAAATACCGCGAACGCAAACATCAGGAGAATCCCATGATTATCTCAGACCTCAACCACATGTCAGTCGTAGCCGAATCTACTAAAGTAGAGGGGGGATGGAGTGAATACGACCGAGTCACCCTAGATTTCAACTCGTATAACAGCTTCAATACGAGTGTCAATTCGCCCTACACCTTGAGCAACAGCGCAGCGGCGGGAGCCAAAGGTAGTGCTGTGAACAACACCTGTTACCCAACAGCTTCTTTCACGAAAGCCGACACCGTAGCTGCCACCGAATTTCTGGGCGGTTCTTTATCGGGCAGCACCTCCGTTGCCGTAATCAATCCTTACTGCTAATCTTCAGCGATTGCCTGAGTGATTTCATCAGGGAACTGCTGAAAGCAGAGCTTTCAGCAGTTCCCCCCCCTCCAAGCGAATAGGTTGCCAGAGTATAAATAACCAAAAAGGGGGACGCACAAACCGCAAACTTGTCCCCGATAGACAAGGAATTGCTAGAGTATTAATATTGGCAACATACGTTATAAAATTACTTATTTTTGTCGTCCCGGCAAAACAGTTGTAAGCCTAGCATGATTATTTTAAACTTAAATCACTTGGAAGTTGTTGGCAAAAATCCTAAAGTAGAGGGGGCGGCCTTGCAATCCCCCTATATTTCATCACGACTAACACTTTCACTACGAAAGTAAACTGCCCCACGGCCTATGGCAACAGCGCGGCGGCACGATCCCAAGCTAATGCTATTAACAACACCGGTTCGCCAACCTCCTCTTTCACGATGGCGTACACCGTAGCTGCCACCGAATTTCTGGGCGGTTCTTTATCGGGTAGCACCTCCGTTTCGGCGATCAATCCCTACAGAGTGTGAAGTGATTGCCCCGGTCTGGTAAGTGATTGAACCGATAAACTGCTGAAAGCCGACTTTTCAGCAGTTTACAGATATTCATTAATAAGCGGCACAAATTTTCCATTGGTGGCTACCGCTGACATCGCCGCCACCCCTAACCCTGGTGAGTCACTACTGGGGCACTTGGGGATAACGCCGCTGACGCCTGCAGCGGTGCTTCCCTGTCAGCTTTGGAAGTGCTAAGCGCCTGATATCGTTACCGAAACGCTTTTGCTCGAGAGCGCGGTTGACTCCAATCCGGCTGAATGTGATAATATCTTGACTTGGCTGACCTGCTTGGCGGCCAATTTTACGCGCAGATGCTGGGACTTGCGGAAGGCAGGTCGAGCACGCCCAGTGGTTTTTCCTGACGGATCGCCGGTGAATCCCAACGCCACCCACCCGCTGGAAGTGTGGATGGGGATTAATTTTGGGCTGGCGGCGTTTATGGTGCAGATGGGGATGAAAGATGAGGCGTTTCGGATGACGGAAGCGGTTGTGCGCCAAGTCTACGACAACGGGCTGCAATTCCGCACCCCAGAAGCGATCACAGCCGCCGGCACTTTCCGCGCCAGCCTCTACCTCCGCCCTATGGCCATTTGGGCGATTTATGGCGTCCTGACCAAATTCCAGGCGTAGGACAGGTCCCGCCTCTCCCACCCCTGTCCCACCCCCTCTCCCACAAGGGGTGAGGGTCTTCTGGGACAATGACGATAGCTGATATATTTTACGTTTAAATGATTTTCACAAATACCCGACTTTAGACCTGTTTTGTATATATGCTTTTAACCGGATATTAGATAATTTGCCCTAAAGCGACCCCGCTAGGTGCGGCAAATCTGCTTTTTGTGGCCCAATTGCCCCTGTGTGGCCACCGGCACCCGCTCCGCGACACGACCCAACCCTACTCCACGGCCATTTTTCGGGTAAAATGAAGGCGAATGAGATAATTTACGATTAAATGATTTTCACAAATACCCGAGTTTAGACAGGTTTTGTATATAT
>CAZJNL010000711.1:0-3560 GCA_964546515.1 uncultured Oscillatoria sp. | reverse complement strand
GATTCCGTTTCTTCTGGTCAACCAGACGATGGTGCGAGCCACTCGAAAAGCTTTCGGGGGATCGGACAACAAAGACGACCCTTTCGACTCCCTGCTGTTAACGGTTGTCTACTACGAGAAGTGGGAGCGGGTGTTCGACCGGCGCTTTTGGGTGGAACATCGGCACCCTATTATCAGAAAAATTCGCCAACTCTTGCTGGACATAAAATCTACAGTAAAAAAGTCGGGAGCTGATCGGGCCACTATAAAGCAGCGCCTAATCCGGGGCGAATGGATTGAAAAGGCCAAAATAATCAGCGATCGGCCCAACGGGAGCTTGCATCCAGATAAACTCCCTGCGTTTTACGCCTGGCTTGCGCAGTGGCACTTTGAAGGGGAATGGGAATTGGCAAAATTTTTGATTTCCCGCTGGGAAAGAGAGTTCCAGCGGGCCAAAAAACGAGGCGAGGCTACAGAAATTTCTGATGCCACCAGATCGCTGGCTCAAATTATTTGTCTGTATCATCAGACGGAAGCCCGCCTAGAGCAGGAACTCTTGGAGCTTTTGGCTTCCCCCCTGTTTGCACCCTATCACCGAGTTTTCGACAGCTTTGGATTTGGCCAAAGGGAAAGAGCGTGGCTTTTGTGTATAATTTACCCGTTTGAGAGTTTTCTCTCTGACAGCGGGAAGCAGATAGTAAGCTACACAAAAGGTTCCACTCAGCGGGATAAACTGACAAAAAAACCTCGCTCCAAGAGAAGGTTTAAACAAGCCTTAGGAGTTGGCAGGATACAGCGGTCTTCCGGGGACTCGCAAAGAGTGGGGGGAAGCACCGGGAGCGCGGAAGCCCGGGGAATACTCTGGGTTTATGTTTTCCGGCGGGTGGAAACCAGTTTCGATCGGCAAGGGCGCGTCAAAATTCGCCAATTCTCCTCGCCAATCACGGAAGAAATTCAGGCGTATTTCGCTCGCAAAGCCTTTTCGGAGACTGCTAGCACGAGGAGCAAGGCGACAGGCCGGCGTCTCGCTGATGCGAGAAACGCCACCTGTAGGAAGGTAGCGGAAATTTTATTTCGGGAGCTCGCCAAAGTTTTCGTCGTGCGCGACGACGACGGCGGTGAGGAGGGCTGACGGTGGAAGTTCGGCTGCCAGCAGTTTTATACCGGCACTATGGTCAGCACCTAATTGTCTGGCTGTGGGCGCGCGGCTTTGACGATTCCCGGATAGCACACGGGAAGAATCTTGGTCAGGGCCGCGCAACTTTCCGGCTCTCCGAC
This sequence comes from uncultured Oscillatoria sp., assembly GCA_964546515.1. Lineage (GTDB taxonomy): Bacteria > Cyanobacteriota > Cyanobacteriia > Cyanobacteriales > Oscillatoriaceae > Oscillatoria. Next base: position 2,303 of record CAZJNL010000711.1, on the reverse strand, counting down.
CTGGCAGCCGCCGCCAACCGCTCTGTCTCGACAGTTCGCCGGTGGCTTGCCGGCGCTCGGGACAAGGGACTGATTTGGCGATTCCAGTGTGCCGGCGACGTTTGCCGACTGTGGTACTGCAGCTTGGAGAGGGTTGCAGCTCACGCCGGCGTCGAACACCTGGGAGCCGTCGCCTGGATAGAGATTGTTGACTTAAAGAACCTGGAGAACCTGCGAATCTGCGCCACCGAAATCACGGCGCAGGGTTTGCAGCGACAGTCGCTGTGGAACGCGAAGGAGGCTGCCAAAAAAAATCTCGGAATCAAAGAGCCCCGGATAGAAACTCCCGACCGGCTTTTCTCCCCCTGCGATCACTTGGCGCGGGTAGTGGAGCGAGTCGGTCGGTTCTTGTTTGTCTCCGAAGGGTTCATCCCCTACGGAGCGTCTCAGGAGCTGATCGCCCACTGCCGGGGGGTGTCCCCCCGGACGGTGAGCCGGCACCTGAGCAACGCGCACCGACTGCAAGCCTCTCCGGTGAGGGGCTACCGCTCGGAGGTAGACCCCTGCTGGAAGGTGCAGCTAGCGCAGCGGGTGCGCCGGTCTTTTTGTGTCGAAGCTCTCAAAAACTCCCGGCTCCAGGAACTTCACGATGACGGGCAGCGGTTCATTCGCGGTCCGAATAATCGGTGGTTTTACCTGCGAACCAACGTGTACTGGTTCGACTGGCAGCTAAGCCGCCAGCGATACCGGCGCGAGCGCCTAAAGGAAATCCTGGAAGTTCCCAAAGAGTGCAAACTTCTCCAGAAGTTTGTGCCAGAGGAGCGCTGGGTTAAGTGGCACAGAGAGAATTGCGGATTGATAAGAATCCCTTATAGGTCAAAAACTTGAGTCGCGGCGGGCTTTTAAGCGCTTTGATAGATTAAAAAATCTTATCAAAAATCTGGCCAACCGCGATACCCCCAAGGGAAGAAACGACAAATTTGATAACGCTGCCGCTGGCCAACCATCACCAGCCCCCTGGAGACACTCCCTGTATGGAAATAATAAATGTCACCACTCTCAAGATGAGATTGGCTTGAATGGTGTCAACGGTTTGGAGAAATAGGTGGTATGACGAATTTCCCGCCTCAAGAGAACACCGCCCACAACCGGCAGCGGTGCTACTGCCTCAATCCCGATTGCAAAAGTCCGGAAAATCCGCGAGACGCCCTGGTTTGCCAAAGTTGTGGCTCCCAGCTCCTGCTCTTGGATCGCTACCGAGCCATTAAACCGATTGGGCAAGGTGGCTTTGGCAGAACTTTTCTCACTGCCGATGAATCCCAGCCATCCCAACCCCGCTGCGTAATTAAGCAGTTTTTCCCCCAACACCAAGGCTCCCACAACACCCAAAAAGCGGCGGAGTTATTTCGCCAAGAAGCCCAGGGGTTAAAGGTTCTCGGCAAACACCCCCAAATTGCATCAATGCTGGAGTATTTTGAGCTGGACGGACGCCAGTATCTGGTGCAAGAGTTTATCGATGGCCAAAACTTGGCTCAAGAACTGGCAGAGCATGGGCCTTTTAATGAAACCCAGATACGGGATCTGCTCAACAGTCTACTGCCGGTGCTGCAGTTTGTCCACGAGCGCCAGATGATTCACCGGGACATCAAACCGGAAAACATCATTCGCCGGCGCAGGGATCGCCGCCTGGTTATCGTCGATTTTGGCGCGGCAAAATATGCCACTGAAACAGCGCTGGGCAGGACTGGAACGGTGATTGGCTCTGCTGCCTACACGGCACCGGAACAGGCTAAAGGCAAGGCAACTTTTGCCAGCGATATCTACAGTTTGGGCGTCACCTGCATCCACCTGATGACTCAGGTGCCTCCTTTTGACTTGGTTGATACGAGTGAAGATGCTTGGGTGTGGCGGCAGTATTTGAAAACGCCGGTTAGCCCTCAGTTAGGTCAAATTCTCGACAAAATGCTGCAAAGTGCGACTAAGCTGCGCTACCAGTCAGCAGAAGAGATTCTCAGTGATTTGAATTACAATGCGCTGCCCAAGGCCAAGGCACCAGCAAAGACTAAAAAATGGCTGGTGGCGGGTGCCATTCTGGCGCTGGGATTCGCGGGAGTTCGGTCTTTGACTTATCCTGCGATTCAGCAGGTTTCGACTGTCACCAGTGGGGGGGTGACGCAGCCATCTGACCGGCAAGACACTCGGAAACAAGGCGGCTTGTATGTCCAGAAAGATGGGCGGCAGCAGGTTTTCCCCCTGAAACACACGGAAGTGATGGCCAAAATCGCTGGCAATCTTTCCCGGGTGGAGGTGACGCAGACGTTTGA
>CAZJNL010000710.1:0-3573 GCA_964546515.1 uncultured Oscillatoria sp. | reverse complement strand
GAAACCCGGTTTTTAACTTGGCTGATACCTTGATATTGCCACTGGTTGCCGGGGAAAATTCCCGGCAGCCAGATTGGCTGCATTTTTAGAATTTGCTGAAACTCGCAAAAAAATGAAAATACTGTTAATTGGCAACTACTTGCCAGACCGGCAGCAAAGCATGATCCGCTTTGCGGAGCTACTAGAATCTGGCTTAAGTCAATTGGGTCATGCAGTAAAAGTCATTCGCCCGCAACCCGGGATAAGTCACCTCAAGGCATCCGCAACTGGTGCGGGAAAATGGTTGGGATATATTGATAAATTTATTGTTTTCCCCCGCTCGCTCCCTCAAGCGATATCGGAGGCTGATGTGGTTCACATTTGCGACCATTCTAACGCAATTTACACTCGCTATTTGCAAAAAGTGCCGCATCTAGTTACTTGCCATGATGTATTAGCAATTCGCTCGGCTTTGGGAGAAATTACCCAAAATCGCACCTGCTGGACTGGCAAGCAGTTGCAGCGCTTAATTTTAAACGGGTTAAATCGCGCCCAGCGGGTTGTTTGCGTTTCCCAAAACACGGAAAATGATTGGCGGCGGATTAGCTCGCTATCGGCTGCTAAGACATCCGTGGTTTATGTCGGGTTAAACTATCCTTACACTCCGATGGAAACCGGTGAAGCCAAACAGCGGTTAGCCAATTTAGGGATCGCTTCCCATGTTCCTTTTTTGCTGCATGTGGGTGCCAATCACTGGTATAAAAACAGGTCGGGACTTCTGTCAATATTTTATCACTTAAGTCAAAAAGTACCGCAAGCGGAATTATCTTTGATTTGCGTAGGGGAACCGCTTAACCCAGAGCTGCGCCAGTTGATAGCCAGCTACAATCTCAGTCATAAGGTGATAGAATTAAGTAACGTAGACAGTCTGGATTTACGAGCGATTTATTCATCCGCAACGGCTTTATTATTTCCTTCCCTGCAAGAAGGGTTTGGCTGGCCAGTTATCGAGGCTCAAGCTTGCGGCTGTCCAGTGTTTGCGTCCCACCGTGCACCGATGACGGAAGTGGGGGGAGACGCAGCGATATACATCGACCCGGAGCCGCCTCAAGCTGCAGCAGAGCGGATTGCCAGCTATCTGCCCAATATGGTAGAATTTCAATTGAAAGGTTTTGTTAATGTCCAGCGGTTTCAACCGGAAAATATGATAGCCTCCTATCTGGAAATTTATCAAGAAGTTATCCGGGAAAAATCCGTGCGTTCCCTGTCCTGAGTTAAGCATGAAAGTTTTACACGTTATCCCTTCGGTGAGTCCGGTTAGAGGTGGAACTAGCACCGCTGTTTTAGGGGAAGTCAAAGCCCTCAGAGAATTGGGCATTGATGCCGAAATTTTTACGACGAATGATGACGGGCCAAATTTATTAGATGTCCCCCTGGAACAGAAAATTGAATATCAGCAGGTTCCTGTCTGCTTTTTCCCGAAATTGGCCGTACCTATTGGAGCGATCTGGGAATTTTCCTTTTCGCAAAAGTTTACCATTTCCCTTTGGCGGCATATTCAAAATTATGATCTGGTAGAAATTCACTCTTTATTTTCTTATACTTGCACTTGTGCCGGGGCGATTGCTAGAAGAAAAAAAATGCCCTATATTTTTAACGCTCACGGTCAATTCTTGTCCTGGGTACTCAATCAAAAACGACTCAAGAAAGAAATTTATGCTTTTTTAGTAGAAAAATCAAATCTAAATAAAGCATCCGGAATTCGCTGCACAACTTCAGCCGAAGAACAAGACGTGTTAAATTTTGGTATTCAGGCTCCTACTTTCACCGTTACTTTAGGAATAGAACCGGGACTTGATGTCCCTAATGCTGGGCACGAATTGCGCGAACTTTTTCAGATACCGCCTGAACCCCCTATTATTTTATTTTTCTCCCGCCTTCATCCTAAAAAGCGTCCCGATTTCTTGCTGGAAGCGCTGGCTAAAATTGCGGATGAAGGGTATAATTTTCACTGTATTTTAGCGGGTTCGGGAGAGGCGGATTATGTCGCTAGCACTGTCCAGCTGTCAGCCTCTCTAGGGCTGAAGGAGCGCACGAGTTTTCCGGGGTTAATTACGCACCAAAAAGCGCTGTTTATGCGGGGATCGGATATTTTTGTTTTACCATCTTTTGCGGAAAACTTTGGCATGTCAGTTGCCGAAGCCATGACAGTGGGTTTGCCAGTAATTGTGACGCCTGAAGTGCAAATAGCCTCAGACATAGCGGCTGCAAATGCCGGCTTAATAGTGCCTGGAGAAGTGGGGGATTGGACAGAAGCTATCAAAAAGTTACTGGTTTCAGCTGAAATGCGACAGCAGCTCGGCGCAAATGGCCAGCGCGTTGCTCGGGAAAGATATACTTGGGACAGTGTGGCGAAAAACCTGGTTTTAGCTTACAGTAATATTCTCAATGGGAAGAAGGTTAAAGAAGGATTTTGAACGGAGGTAAACTGATGAACTATCCAAAAATTTCTGTAATTATTCCTACCTACAGGCGGGAAGAACTGTTGCGCGATACCGTCGCAGATACTGTAGGGCAAGATTATCCTGACTTTGAGGTTTTGGTAGTTGACCAAACAGCCTCGCACAAACCGGAAGTTGAAGCCTATTTGCAGCAACTGGCTGAAGCCGGAACTATTCAGTGGTTTCGTGTCAGCTGGGCGAGTTTACCGGGCGCACGCAACTATGGCGTGCGCCGCGCCAAGGGGGAGATAATTTTATTTATTGATGATGATGTGCGCTTAGAAAAAGGTTTCTTGCAGGCTCACGCTCGCAATTACGAACGCCCAGAAATTGGAGCCGTAGCGGGGCGAGTTTTTGACAGAATGATTCTGGCCCAATCCGCAGAAGATTTTACCGTAGACTACCTGCCAAAAGAGGCAATGGATGCGGGTATCGCCTGGTACTATCTGGATTTGGTTCACACTGTCAAACCTCAAGAAGTGATCTCCGCTAGAGGCTGCAATATGTCATTTAGGCGGGAAATATTTGAGAAATACGGACTGTTTTTTGATGAAAGATTCGGAGGGAGTGCGGTTCTAGAAGAATCGGATTTTTGCTTGCATTTGCGCCAAACAACCTACAAAATTTGGTACTATCCAGAGGCATTTTTAGTGCATCTGAGCGAGCCAACAGGCGGCTGCCACGATATCAGCACCAAAACCCTCAAGTACCAGCTAAATCACTACCACAATCACTTTTGGATGGCTTTCAAAAGTCTAACTTTTAGCGAGGGCATCAGATTAGCTGTGCGGATGTTTGACTGTCATGTTTTGGGAAACCCACCCTGCAATAAAAGCGGTTCTTTCCCTAGAATGGTTGTCAGAGGTGTGTTCTATTTATTGGGATTTCTGAATGCGGTACTGACTTGGATTAAATCGATTTGGGAGAGCGGACAAATCTATACAGAATTAGATAAAAAAAGCAAGCTGAAATGACCGCCTAAGCACAGACGGGGTTGGCACACAGGTTATTTTAACTCAAGTTGCTACTTATAACTCTAAGCAATCCCGTTCTCGCAGCTCCGCGTTAGATACCCCCTTGCCCCCCCTTAAAA
>CAZJNL010000709.1:0-3574 GCA_964546515.1 uncultured Oscillatoria sp. | reverse complement strand
GCTGATGCAGCAGCTGGGGTTGAGCCTGTGGCAGTGGCTGAATGCCTGCTCAATTCAAAGCAGCTTCGCCCAAAACTGAGGCATTGCCATCGGACAGGATAAACCCCTGCGGCTGCGGCTGGAAATTCTCGCCCCGGATTTAATCGCCTTACCGTGGGAAATCATGCAGCCCAATGCCAGCTTCCCCGCCATTTCTCTCAACCCGCAGCTGCTGTTTAGCCGCACCAGCAGCGATCTAGATACCCTCTGCGAAAAGCGCACCGGTCAGTTCTTAAATATCCGGCTCGTTTTAGGACAAGACGCCCTTGCGCCAGTCGGTGGGAGTCCGCCCCGCCTGCAGCTGCAACAAGAAGCCGCTAACCTAGCTCAAATCCTGCAACAGTGCGGAAAAACTGACACCGACGGCAGCGATTATAGCACAGTTCCCTGCCAAGTAGATACCCTTATTCAGCCGACACCGTCAGAACTGATTTCGCGTCTGGAAACCGGCATTTACAATATCTTTTTTTATGCCGGTCAGTATTTGCTAACATTATATAAATTCAATCTACCCGCTGGGACGCTGCCGGGGATCTACATGCACCCAGAATTTGACGGCGTGCTCATCCAGCCTAAAGACGATTTGAGTACCGACCTGCCAGAAAATTCTACCACCTTTATCCGACAGCGCATCCCCCAAGCATTTTTGCGGTCGCCCGAAGCCGCCGGCAAAGTCTGGCCAATTCGCGGCGGGCTGATGCGCGTGGGACGCCTGTCAGAAAATGATTTAGTAATAGAGGAACGGTGGGTGTCTCAAACACACGCCGAGATTTTCTGCCGCGACAGCCTTTCAAACGACTCTGTGCCGGTCTATTTCCTGCGGGATTTTTCTCGCTACGGCACCTTAATGTTGATGCCGGACGGCTGGCAAAAAGTCCACCATCAAGTAAGTTCCCCTGCCATCGGGCGTGCGGCTGAAATTTGGCAGTTACCTGGGCCTGATTTGGGATTTTGTCATCGAAGACTCGCCACCGCCCAGTCAAAATTAGGCAGGCTGGCACAGAGGATTGCGGAACTGGCTGAGGTGCCGGTGTAGCTATCGGTGGCAAATCCACCCACGCCGAGCCGCACTCACATGAGCGAGCCACCTATGGATTCTCAATATTCACAACTATCGGCAGCGCAGGCTGAGCTGGAACTGCTAGAAACACTCCTGCTGGCTGACCTTGCTTACCCCTGGAATCTGGCAGAACCGGAGTCGGAAGCCTACTTCGCGGCTTTAGAAGAAGAGTTTGCCCGAGGAAGATTGGCCGGCCAATGAATTAGCCGCGCCAGCGCAAGCCTTCTACACCCATCTGGAGGGACTCTGACCCGCAGCTGTGGCCGCAGAGGAATCCCTTGCGGGCCAGAGGGCGATGCGCTGACGCGCCGCAACGCTTACGCATCTCTCCAGGAATCTTTGCGCCGGCAGTTTGCCAAACGCCTCCCCCAGGAGTGGCTAGATGCGATGCGCTGACGCGCCGCAACGCTTACGCTCTCAGCGCCACCCACCTGCTGCCAGTCAACCTCTCCCTAGGGGAAAAGCTGGTGCGGTGCGTGCTAGCCCTGCAGCCCCAGTGGGCAGAGGAAGATTTGCAGGTGCTGGCCAGACCTCTGGCCTACGCCATGCGGGGAAATGAAACCGCCGCGATTGAATCCACCCTAGCCGGTGTGCGACACGCCCCGCCGGCGGAGCTCACAGAAATTGAACAAGCTCGCTTAATTTTGGCAGTCGCCCCCTATGCCTTGACAGAATTGCAGAATTATGATATGTGAGGGGCATGGGGCATGGGGCATGGGGCATGGGGCATGGGGCATTCTCGTTTCTGGGCTGCCCGCTTGGAAACGCCTGGAAAGAGGCTGTTACAGGTTGTTTCTCGTTCCTTTGGCTCCCGCCTGGGAACGCCTGGAAAGAGGCAGAGCCTCTAATATCTATTTCGGCTGATTACTTTTCATTTCTCGTTCCTTTGGCTCCCGCTTGGGAACGCCTGGAAAGAGGCAGAGCCTCTAATTGCTGATTTATCGTCCCCTCGCTCTCTCAGTTCTTCCCTTCCAGACTGCCGGCAGAGCAGGCAGATTGGCATTCCCAGCATGAGCTGGGAACGAGCTATAGAATATATTGTAAAGCAATTCACCGGAATTGATATCAATTACCCGGGCCGGTGATACGGGTGGCGAAGTTTTGGGAGCGAGTTGGGGAGAGGGAGCGAGCTTTGAGAATAGCTGCAGCCAAAAAGGCGTAGGAAACAATTCCCACAAATGCCAAGAGGAAGACACTAAAAGTGCCGGTGGCATTCCAGAGGGCGTGCAGAGCAGATGCGCTCAGGTAGCCAACAGTCAGAATCAGCCAGCGCTTGCTAGATTTGAGGACACTCAGACCGATGAAATACCCCAGATAGCCGCTGTAAGCCATGTGACCGGCGATCGAACCCAAAAGGCGGGGAATCAGCAGCTGCAATCCCACCAGTTGGGCGATATCTTTTCCCCCTTGCAGCGTCACATTTTGCATAATGTTAGGGATGTATTGGCCCAGGGTTTCCAGCAGCGTAAACCCAACTGCAGAAGCCGTTCCCAACAAAATGCCATCCAGCGGCTCCCAAACCCCCAAACGCTCTCGCCACGGCGAACGCAGGCGGCTGCCGATCAGATATGCCAGCAGCACCGGCAGCGCCTTGAGCAGTTCCTCCATCAGCCCCGCCCCAAAAAACATCCGGACGAGCAATACCGGGAAGCTCAGGGATTCCCTTTCTCCGGGGAGGCGTCCGGGCAGGATTTGGCGAAACACCACCAAAAAGCCGGTTAAAATGGGGCTGAGCAAGATGGCAACCGTAATCAGCGCACTGGCGAACAGCCACCACCAAGGTTTGCGCAAGCCGCAGAGCTGGTAGACAAAATAGTAGGCCACTCCCGCCAGATAAGCCGCCAGCAGGAAATTGAACCCCACCGGTTTGCCGATCGCCGCAAACATCAGCACCACAAAGGCCACGGTAACAGCCATCGGCACCAGGTATGCCTTGCGCTTGAGATCCCGACCGGTGGAGAGAATGGGAAATAACTGAGTCAGGGTGACTGCATCCGGTTGGGGTGTGCTGACTGCCGCTATCTGTGTCGCCCCCGCTAGCTCAAAGATGAATTCCGGGCCATTATTGCCCAGACTGATGCGGTCGCCTGCTTGCAACGTCCGGCATCCCTGCAAGCGCTGACCATTCACATAAATACCATTGGCGCTATTGAGATCGCAAATCTCCCAACTGGGCGGTGCTGAGCCGGCTGGCGTGCTGGCGAGGGGGCGGACTGTGGCGTGCCGGCGGGAGACGCCAGCGTAGATGTTGGAATCCAAGACAATTTGACAGCTTGGATCTCGCCCCACCGTCACTTCTTGAGTTGCGGACAGGGGGTGGATCGGGGGTTGAGTGGCTGTGGCGGCATTCAGCTGCCGCAAGGTAGCGCCAGAGGTCGGGGTGGCTGTCATGGGTGGGATGAGAAGCTCACAAGCTTAGAGGTGATTTATAAAGAAAAAGTGAAGTAGGGGCGGGTTTACTAACATCCCGCACAA
>CAZJNL010000708.1:0-3574 GCA_964546515.1 uncultured Oscillatoria sp. | reverse complement strand
GATATGCCTTCACGAGTGATTGTTCATCGCACCGCTCGCTCGCTGGGTATTCCCAGTGTCGGAATGTCTGGGAGTCCGCCGACGCGAGGCTTTGTTTCTTCCTTTTTTCCGGACGGCATTCCTTATGAAGTGGCTCTGAATTTACCGGGGGTTGGAGAAAAGTTAACCAATCTGGAGCTGCGCCAGCGAATCGCAGATATTAAAAAAGCTCGCGCTTGGCATTCTGTGACGCTGGGGGCACCGAGAGAGTGGGCGCAAGATTTTTGTGAGGGGAAAGCCGGCTGGATTATCACGCCTGTGCGGGCGCATTTATTGGCGCTGTTTAGTTTTCACGAAGCTGTACAAATTTTGACTGGACGCGAGCCGCTCGCTCGCGCTCCCAAAGGAATACTGATTGATTTGAGCACAGAAACTCCTGTGAGAGTGGCACCTGCTCCTCCAGGGGGCTGGGATTACGCAACTTTATAATGTTTTTATAATGTTTTTCAATTTTTAGGAGGGCATTGAGATGACTGCAGTCAGTCAGGGATTGTATGAGGCGAGTTTTACCCGCAATTTAGGAGTGATTAGTCGGGAGGAGCAAGAGAAACTCCGCAACGCTAAAGTGACGGTGGTCGGTGCCGGCGGGGTGGGGGGGATTACGTTAATCCAGCTCGCACGAATGGGGGTGGGTTACATTCATGTGATTGACAGCGACAGTTTTGAAGCGAGCAACCTAAACCGGCAGATGCTCAGTTTCGTAAGCAAGCTGAATGTTAGCAAAGCGACAGCCGCCAGCGAAACGTTAAAAGACATCAATCCGGAGCTGGAGGTGCGAGTGTCTCTAGAACGGGTGAGGGAAGAAAATGCAATGGAACTGCTGGCGGATACGGATGTTATTGTAGATGCGACTGACAATTTAGTGGCTCGCGTTATCATCCACCGCGCGGCGGCCAAACTGGGGATTCCTTCTGTATGGATTGCCGTAACACCGCCTTTCCGTGGGGGAGTAATGTGTTTCACTCCGGATTGCACGCCCTACGAAATTGTGTTGCGCCATCCTTCTTACCAGCAGCCTCTCACCCCCGAAATGTGCAAAGAAATTGAGGCTCTTAAAGACGGACGCGCCACACACTCGATTGCTTGGGGTGCTGATGCGAATTGGGCAGAGGCTTATGTGAACAAAGAAGCTCCTTGGGCTGTGCTGGCACCGGTTGCTAATATTGTGGGGGTTTTAGCGAGCTTTGAAGCTTTCAAATTGATTGTCAAACGTCCGGGTTTAGAGCCGGCAATCGCACCTAAACTGGTCAAAATTAATCTCGGCACCGAGCAGATGGTTCAAGTTGAAACCCCTGCCGGTGGGACTTGGGACAATACTGCGCTGTAGTTTTTGTAGCTTTTCGTGGGGAGCAGGATGAGTCCGGATATTCAGTTTCATCCAGCATCATCCCCCAGCACTGCCTTGCTTTTCACGCCAACCGAAAATGTTGCCAACCTCTATCGTCTTTGTTTCGATCGCTTTACTGGCGCTAGGATTTAAAGATTACAGTCTGGCGTCCGCTGCAATATCGCTGCTGATATTAGCGGCTACGGGGAGCAAACCCGCCCTCGGCATTTTGCAAAAGTATTCTTTTAACACCGGCATCTTTTTTTTGATGCTGTTTCTCATGTTACCCATTGCCACCGGGAAAGTCAATGTCCCTCAAATGGGCAGAGAGCTATTGACTCTCAAGGGGATTTTTTCAATAGCAGCCGGGATTCTCGTCTCCTACATCGGGGGGAGAGGGGTGAGCGCTCTGCCCAGTCAGCCCTTACTTCTGACGGGGGTTCTGATCGGGACATTAATCGCTGTTTTGTTTTTTGAAGGGCTGCCGGCTGGGTTAATTATCGCCGCTGGATTGGTTAGCTTAGTTAGCAACTATGCGCTAAAATAGAAAGGAGTTATGGGAAAGAACGTCACAAGGAAAATACTCGCTCTTTTACTGCTGGCTGTAACAGCGGCTATTTTCACCGGCTGTTGGTCAGAAATCAAGAATTTGGCTGCCGGTGGGGGGAAAACCCCCCTGGCACAAACCCCGCAAACCGTTGCGTTCGAGGAACAAAGGATTCCCAGCACGGATGCCGGCATCGAACTCTATTTGCGACACAAGAGCGTCAAAGGGGAGCCGCCCTTAAAAAATCAAGATGTCATCCTTTTTTTAGAACCTTTTGGCGTCCCAACAGCCGAAGCATTTGACGTGCCGGGATATTCTTGGATGGAGGAGTGCGCCCAAAAAGGATATGACACCTGGGCAATGGATTTTAGGGGATTTGGCAGATCTACCCGTCCGGTGCAGATGGATAAACCGCCGGCAGAAAATCCCCCCGTTATCCGCGCCACTGATGCCGTGAAAGACCTGGAAGCTGCTGTTGAGTTTATCAAAAAAAGCCGCCAGGTAGAGAAGATAAACCTCATCGGCTGGTCTTGGGGTTCCGTAGTTGCCAGTATGTACGCAATCGCTCATCCTGAGACGGTCAAGAACTTGGTTTTGTATGGCTCTATGCACGGGTTCAATCTGCCGTCTATGGCCCAACTCTTTGAAGCCAAGGACAAACCGGGAGAATTGAATCCTAATTTACCGGCTTATCAAGTGGTGACGCCTGACGCTACGCTTCACCACTGGCATATGATGATCAGCGGAAAAGACTTAGTGAGCGATGCCGCAATGTCAGCCGTAGAAAAAGTAATTTTGGCATCCGATCCGGCGAGCCAAACTCGTCAGCCGCCGTCTGTCCGCCGGCCAATGGGCCCTTTGGTCGATTTGTATTATATTTGGACTAACAGACCCATCTTTGACGCGGCAAAAATTCAAGATCCTGTTCTGATTATTCGGGGTGACGCTGATTTTTTTGCTGACCCAACTTTCATTAATAAAGTCACGGGCACTTCCAGGAAGAAAGAAGTCGTTATCCCAGATGCCACCCACTGGGCGCTGTATGAAAAGAACCGGGCCCAGCTGATTGACGAGACAGAAAAGTTTTTGCGGAGCGAGTGATTGTGAAGGAGAAGGAGTGCGAGATGAAGCCTTTCGTGCGGATTTTAGACGCTACATTGCGAGAGGGCGAGCAGCAAGCAGGGATGCGCTTTACCAGCCAAGACAAGATTCAAATTCTTCACCTTTTGGAAGATTTTAATATTAGTCTGGTGGAAGTCGGGCATCCCGGTATCTCAGCGGAGGATGAGCGGATATGTCTGGAAGTTTCTCGTGCGGCGAGAACGGCTGAGATTTTGATGCACAGCAGAGCGGATATCGCAGAAGTGCGATCGGCAAAACGTGCCGGTGCGAACTGGGTGGGAATTTGGGCGTCAGTCAATCCGATTGGGACAAAAACTAAGTTTGCCGGTCACGACCAGGATTATATTCACGAGAAAGTAAAAGCCGCCATTTCCGAAGCAAAAACCTTGGGGCTTAAGGTTCGTTTTACCGTCGAGGATGCTTCGCGAACTTTGTGGGAAGACATCGAATGGGTGGCGCGTCTGGCTTTAGCAGCCGGTGCAGATACGATCAGTTTGGCTGATACAGTCGGTATTTTAGAACCGCGAACTTGTGGGGAA
>CAZJNL010000707.1:0-3574 GCA_964546515.1 uncultured Oscillatoria sp. | reverse complement strand
TTTCAAATGACTGAGTTTCACCGCCTTTATACAAGGTTTCTTTAAAGGTGAACACCACAATTTCTTCCTGAAATTTTCCCGCTTGAATTGCCGCTAAAGCTTTCTGGTGAGATTGGAAGCTAAACTCATCTTGTTGGGCGCGGTAAATCTTGTACTTTTGAGCCACATTCTCTGCTGTTATACCCATATTTAGGTAAACAGAGGGCTTTTGATCTATCATTTCTGGGTCAGGATTTCCTAACAGTTGCGACATCGGAACGAAACTCATAGATTCAGTCCCGCCAGCCACCATAATTTCGGCCTGTTCTGCGGTAATTGTCTGCGTTGCCATTGCAATGGTTTGCAATCCCGAAGCGCAGCACCGGTTAACCGTGCAACCCGTTACTTCATCAGGTAAATTGGCTCGCTGGGCAATCGCACGTCCCAAATTCCCCCCTTGAGCAGCTTCGGGAATGGAACAGCCGATAATCAGATCGTCAATGTTTTGGGGATTTAATCCCGGCACCCTTTCAATGGCTGCTTTAACAGCAGTGGCTCCTAAATCGGCAGGGTGAATGTTGCGTAATGTGCCGCGCGGTGCTTTACCAACGGCGGTGCGAACACTACTGACAATATAGGCTGTTGTCATGGCAATTAATTCCTCAAAGGTGTCTTAGTAGCCAGCATATGGGCGATCCGATCTTGGGTTTTTTGTTCACCCAGCAGCGAGATAAAGGTTTCGCGTTCCAGTTTGAGCAAATAGTTTTCGTGAACCAAAGTCGGTTCAGAAACTTCGCCACCGGTAAGGACGTAGGCAAGGCGCTCAATCAGGTGGCAATCATATTCGCTTATATAGCCACCTTGCAACCAGTTGTAGGCTGTTTGTTTTAGCTTCGCCCTAGTAGAACTGCCCAGTACCATAATTCCACTGCGAATGGGAGGCGGTAAAAATCCTTCATCGTAGAGGCGAATAACTTCTTCTTTGGCAACGTAGAAACGACGCTCCGCATCCATAATGATTCGGGCTTCCTTTGGCAGAAAGCCGATCTCTTGCGCTTCATAAGCACTGTTGGTGATTTTTGCCGAGGCGATCGCTTGAAATATTTTTTCTAGGAAAGGCAAGATATCTTGAGGTAATTCAGTTGCTGCCCGCTCGTCAGCAACAGCAATCATGTTCATCAAGCCGCCACCAGCAGGAATTAAACCCACACCCAGTTCTACTAATCCGATATTGCTTTCAGCCGCAGCAACAATCTGCGAACAAGCCCTTGCTACCTCGCAACCACCACCGAGTACCTGCCCGTGCAAAGCTGCGACAATTGGCTTGCTGGCGTAGTGGATGCGCTGAATTAACTCCTGAAATTTAGCAACTAATCCCACCAATTCATCTCGCAAATTAGCCCCCACACAGAAGTTTTTGCCCTCATTGCCAATCACCAATCCCCGGATACCGTCCTGCTTCTCCACCAGTTCGATAACCTCGAACAGTCCTTCAATTACTTTCATACTGAGGGCATTGCCATGAGAGCGAAACTCGTACAACACCACGCCATCGCCCAAATCGAGCAAAGCGGCTTCTGGGTTTGACCACAGAGTACGTTTGGGATTCGTTTTGATAGAGGCAAGACTAATTTCATCCGCTGGAGTTTCTAAGGTCTGATATCCTTTGCAAAAAACGTAAACTTTTGGCGTTTCCAAAGGAATATAACCTATACCCATCCCCGGAATTGTCACAGGTTCAAATTGCTTGTAGAAACTGGTTGCACCAGCCGTCTGCATTTCTTCCACCCAAGCCGGAACCTTAATTCCAACTGCTTTCATGTCAGCGATGACTGACTCAAAACCGAGGGTGTCCCAAATTTCAAATAGTCCCAATTCCCAATTGTAGCCCCACCGGAGGCAGCGATCAATATCGGTAGGATTTTCGGCAATTTCGGGAATCCGTCTGGCGCTATAGGCGAACATCTCTAGCAGGTTTTCGCGGAAGAACTCTCCCGCCCTTCCTCCTTCTTGGTAGAGGGCGCGGAGGCGCTCTCTCAAATTAGGAATCTGGGCAATTTTTTCAACGGCTTCGCCCAAATTTAATGGTTTGGGTGGTTCGTATTCTAAGGTCGCTGGATTGACAGAGCAAATTTCTTTTCCTTGTTTTTGATAAAAGCCGCGACCGGATTTGGTTCCTAATGCCCCCATCTCAACCAATTTACGCAGCACTTCGGGGGTGCGAAAGATTTCCCGGCTTTCATCTTCAGGAACGGCTTCATAGAGGTTATCGAGAATATGTGCTAAGGTATCCAGTCCCACTAAGTCAGCCGTGCGAAAAGTGGCAGATTTTGGTCGCCCAACTAGGGGGCCGGTGAGAAAGTCCACTTCCTCAATGGTGTAATCTTGTTTAGTAATACCGTGCAAAATGCTGGGCATTAGGTCATAAATGCCGATGCGGTTTCCCACAAAATTTGGCGTGTCTTTGGCGATTACAATCCCTTTGCCTAAGTGAACTCTGCCAAACCACTTAAGGCGCTCTAGCACTTGCGGATCGGTATCCTCTGTAGGGATTATTTCCAGCAATTTCATGTAGCGGGGTGGGTTAAAAAAGTGAGTGCCCACAAACCGCCGGCGGAAAGAGGCGGAACGCCCTTCAATGATTTTGTGCAGGGGTAAACCGCTGGTATTGGTAGATATAATGGCATCTTCTCGCGCCACTCTTTCCACCTGTTCCATGAGTTCTTGTTTGACTTGCAGCTCCTCCACAACAGATTCAATAATCCAATCCACTTCTGCAAGCTGTTGTAGATCGTCCTCAAAATTTCCTAACGTAATTCTCCGCGATATTTGACCTGTAAAAAACGGAGTGGGCTTGTACTTGAGAGCGTTTTTGAAAAGTTGTTCTACCCGCGCATTTTTATTTTTTCCTTCGGATGGGCGGTGTAGCAGCAACACGCTTATACCTATATTAGCGAGATGAGCTGCTATTTGCGCCCCCATAACTCCAGCCCCTAGGACTGCTGCTGTTCGGAATGGTTTTAAGTGAGTCACACTCTCCTCCTATTATTTGGACGACCGATGATAAATTTGCGGTACTGCCGATGATTCCCCCTTACAAGGGGAAGCACCAAGTTGGGCGCGGTAGCGGTGTCGTTTTTTCTTGTCTGTAAACATCATGCCACAAATGAACCTCTATCTACACGCCTATTACATTCGCATATTTTATAGCATATATATATATATATATAAGTTTAGCTTATGGCAAGCGCATACATAAACCCGCGCTATGCTCCGCAAGCAATACCCCCAAATCCCCATAAAAAAGCGGGCTTTGAGAGCTGATCCATAAAGTTAACCCTAAAAACTAGCCCCCCACAATCTGAGTGGGGGCGGGTTCACTAGCAATGTCTGTGGGAAGCGGAAGATATTTATAAACCCGTCCCCATTCTACAGGCGCACCAGACGGTCAAATTCCTAAAAAGCTGAGTCAGCAAGGAGTTTGCGCATTTAACATTTCCTTTATAAATTAGCGAGTATTAGGGGCAATGGATCGCACTCAATATTAACGGGGTGCGCCGCACAGCTGTAGCACGTTATACACTCCGCCCAAAAG
>CAZJNL010000706.1:0-3577 GCA_964546515.1 uncultured Oscillatoria sp. | reverse complement strand
TCGTCGGCTGAAACTCCCTGCGCCCATCTCAGCCGCTCGGCGTCAGCCTGTTATAATCAGGCAAATTTGGGGTATTTTATTTTAGTGAAACCATCTCGCCTAAAAATATACCAGTCGTGTCCCAAAAATTGTTTGCCCATGACCAGTTATACCGATGCTGTTGGCTGTATCTTTAGGTAGCGAGTTGATGCATTAGCCGGGAAGTGGAGTCTTGCATGAGTCAAGGAAATCGGAGCAAACTCAAACTCTTGGTAGTTGATGACGAGGCGGACAACCTAGACTTGCTGTACCGGACGTTTCGGCGAGATTTTCAAGTCTACAGAGCCGACAGTGCCTTTAGCGCTCTAGAACTGCTCGAACAGTACGGAGAGATGGCTGTAATTATCTCTGACCAGCGGATGCCAGAAATGAATGGCACCGAGTTTTTGGGGAAAACGGTAGAGCGTTTTCCCGATACAATTCGGATTTTGCTGACGGGATACACCGATGTAGAAGACCTGGTGGAGGCGATTAACTCCGGCCAAGTATTCAAATACATCACCAAGCCGTGGCAGCCAGATGAACTGAAAGGGATAGTTCAGCAAGCCTCTGAAACTTACAAAGTCATTAAACAACGAACCAATGAACTGCGGCGAGCCCTGCGACGAGAATTACTGTTCAACGAGGTGATGAGTGCGATCCGGGGGTCACTGGACTACCGCAGCATGCTGCCAACCATTGTCGAGACAGTGGGGCGGTCTTTTGGTGCCAGCAGCGGCGTCTTGCGTCCGGTGGAGGGAGATCGCTTGATGCCAGACGCCTTCTCCTACGCGCAGAATAGCGCCCAAGCGCCCCAAAACCATGACCCCCTGATTAAAACCGTTTTGGAAACCCGCCAAACCCAAGTCCTCTCAGGAGAAGACAACGGCGGCAATCTGACTCGACTGATTGTGCCGCTGATCTATCAGAAGGATTTTCTGGCAGTTCTGTCGCTATACCAGAACGGCAATTCCGCCCCCTGGTCATCGGAAGATATCCAGCTGATAGAAGGCGTAGCAGAACAAGCCGCCCTCGCCCTCTCCCAAGCCAAACTCTACCAGCGCACCCAAGAGCAAGCCCAGCAGATGCGGGCGGAGCTAGAAGTGGCCCGCCAAATCCAAACCAATCTGCTGCGCCAAAGTTGGCCAGAAATGGAAAATGTCAAGGTGCAAGCTTGTTGCTATCCGGCGCGAGAAGTGGGGGGGGATTTTTTTGAGGTGTATGTCCATTCCCAGGGAGACCTTTGGATAGCGGTGGGGGATGTTTCCGGTAAGGGAGTTCCAGCCGCCCTGTTTATGGCCAGCGCCATGTCGGTGATGCGGCGGGAACTGTCTCAAGACAATCGCCCTGAACCGGAGGTGGTGATGCGGAATTTGAACGTCGGTCTGTCGGATGACCTGATCAGTAATAACTGCTTCATTACAATGGTTTTGGCTCGCTACACGCCTGCAACCGGACAGCTGGCCTACGCGAATGCCGGCCACATTTACCCGCTGATCTGGTCGCAGGCGGCGCTGGCTGCCGGTATGGCGGTGGAGCCGAATTTCTTGAAGATTCGCGGGATTCCTTTGGGGATTTTGCCGGTGTGGAAAGGCAAAGCGGGAAGCGTGGAGTTAAAGCCAGGGGAGGTGTTTCTGCTGACGAGTGATGGCATCACCGAAGCCACCGTTACGCAGAATGACTCCACCGGCACCTCAGCAAGCGCGATGCTGCAACAGTCAGGTCTTTGGGAATTGCTGCAGCAGCAGCCCGCACCCCTAGATTTGAATGATTTATTAGCTCGCATCCGCGAACGAGGGGTGCAGCAGGAAGATGACCAAACTATCCTTTCTCTGGAGGTTCTGTAAGCAATGAGAACTGAGCTGCATGTGCCAAGCGATTTGAGGTTTTTGACCATTGTTGAAAATTGGCTGCTGGGCAGTTTAGAGGTTGAGGTGGGCGATTATGTGGATTGGCCGCGCCAGTCGAATCGCTTGCGCTTGGTGCTGGCGGAAGCTTACTCGAACGTGGTTCGTCACGCCCACAAGGACAAACCCAACCTGCCGGTGCTGATTCGCTTGGAACTGAAAGACCGGGACATTGCCCTGGAAGTTTGGGACCACGGTCAGGGATATGACCTGTCTACTTATATGGCACCAGTGCCAGAAAATATGCCAGACGGAGGGTATGGCTGGCTGATCATGAACCGTCTGATGGACAGGGTGGAATACTGCCTGCAAATCGACGGGCGCAACTGTCTGAAGTTGGAAACGAGTCTGCCAGAGCTGAAAAAAGTTTAGTTCAAAGCTGGCTGCTGACTGCTGCGGGCCGGTGCTCACTCAGATGGCATCTGAACTGTTTGACCGAACGCCCGATCGCTTTTCTGAAACGCCACCAGCGCGTTCTGCCAAAAGCCAGTTGGGAAAAGGTTTCTGTATTTGAGGATCTAACTGGGTTGCTGGCAGTGCGGCGGTGGAATTGGAATTCATCGGGGTGTTTTTACATGAGTGGTGTTCTCAGGAAGAAAGTTTACAAAGTTTGTTGGTAGAGGGTAAGAAGTAGTGATTTTATTAACCGCTTCAGACAGGGGGCTTCAGAGGAGAAGAAGGGAGTTTGTTAGGGTTGGCTATCGCTACTTGTTGACCGCGCCGGTGGGGAATAAAAAGCCAGTTTGGTGTTGGCGATCGGGCCTGACTTGGCGGCTTTGTCCCCGCACGCACGACAAAGCCGGTGCGAGACAATTTGCTTGATTTGATTCAGCCTGTTGGCTTGTAACGTTTTATGACAAGTTGCCCAGAAAATTTACAGAGAGGGGCGTTGAGCGTTTAAAATAATGTGATACGCTGCTTCTGCGGTACGGTGGGGCTGAGATTTGTTGCGATATTGACGCCCTTCGGTTGAGATTGGCGACAGCCCCAGTCACCCGCCACTCTCCTTGATGCATGTGAAAGAACCAGTCAGTAGCGATCGGGTCAAACAAAAAGCCCTAGAGCTGGGCTTCCACAAAGTCGGGATTGCCGCTGCAGACGGCGATGCCGGCTTCGCGGAGGCGCAGCGCCTCCAGGCGTGGTTGGCCAAAGGCTACCAAGCAGATATGGATTGGATGGCTAACCCGAAGCGTCAGGATATCCGCCTGGTGATGCCAGAGGTGCGCTCTGTTATTTGTGTGGCGCTCAATTACTACACGCCGCACCGGCGTCCGGAAGGTCGGGAATATGCTAAAATTTCCCGTTATGGCTGGGGACGAGATTACCACAGGATGCTGCATAAAAAACTCAAGGGGCTCTCCAGTTGGCTGCAAGAACTTGGCGTTGGCATTCAAGCTCGCTACTATGCCGACACCGGCCCAGTTCAGGATAAAGTGTGGGCGCAGCGTGCCGGTATTGGCTGGATTGCCAAGAATGGCAACTTAATTGGGCGGGAGTACGGTTCTTGGGTGTTTTTGGGGGAAGTCTTGACCAACCTGGAGCTGACAGCAGACCGGGCCCATAGCGAACACTGCGGCACCTGCATGAGGTGTGTGGATGCCTGTCCCACCGGCGCGATTGTCCAGCCATTTGTAGTAGACGCCAATCGGTGC
>CAZJNL010000705.1:0-3578 GCA_964546515.1 uncultured Oscillatoria sp. | reverse complement strand
CGCCTTGTATGTTAAAGGTATTGCCCTGCGGCGTGACAGTTGTGCCGGTGCCGTCTGGTGCCGGTGCGATGGGTTGGGAGAGTGCCGGTTTGGCAGAGGCAAGTGAGCCGACAAAAGGAAGCATTACCAGCAACGACCTCAATGAGCCGGCGGCGAATTTCATAAGGTAGATACCCCGATTTGCGCTTCTTATAATTTTTTCTCACTCTACATTAATTTTTCACAATTGGCAACCTCGCCCCCGATTTTTATGAAAGTCTTTCGGTTCGGTGTGTTCCGCCCGCCTCACGACAAATCTGCCTTCCTTCACAGGTGGTAGGGGGCGGGTTTATCAGTGTTGTGAGCTGTGTGGCCAATCTTTAGGGCCAAACCCGCCCCCTACAGAGCTTACTGTTGGCAATCTGCAATAAACGCGGTTCAGTCTTTGGGGTACTTACTAAGGCCCAGCACATCAAGTCGAATTTGTCAATAAAGTCTGGCGGTTTTTAGATTTCCAAATTGTGGCAGCGGAAGCAGATAAAATTGATAAACCGGCTCTCACTGCCCGTATTCCAGGTTAGCTCGCACTCTCTTATGGCAAGGGTTGTGGCGTTGCACAGTAAAAGGATGATTGAAACTTTTTCCCTCATCGAAAACCCCCTCAAACTCCCCCTCCCCGTACACGGGGGGGGGGTGGGGGGGGGGGCTTCATCCCAGGGGCTGTGCAACGCCCAGGAACGAGGATCTCGCGCCTCTTGTAGAGACAAGGGTTTATGGCGTCTTCTTATCGCGTCTCGCCTGTCTCGTGGCGCAAACGGATGTCGGTGAGGTTGGCATTGGTTAAATTAGCACCGGCAAGGTTGGAGCCGGTCAGATTAGCGCCCGTCAAATTGGCATCAGTAAGATTAGCGCGTTCCAGATGGGCGTCAGTAAGATTAGCTCGCTGCAAATCAGCTTTATACAGGTAGGCATTGCTGAGGAAGGCACTCGTCAAGTCGGCACCGGCAAGCTTGGCAACACTCAAAACCGCCTTAGTCAAATCAGCCTTTTTTAACTTAGCACCTCTGAGATCCGCATAACTCAAATTAGCGCTTTTCAAGTTACACTCACTGAGGTCAGCACCCTGCAGTTTGGCAGCAACCAATCCCGCTCCGAGCAAGTAGGCACCGCTGAGGTTGGCATTGCTGAGCGCCGCACCCCGGAGACTGGCATCCGCAAGAAAAGACTGGCTCAAGTCAGCCCCAATCAGATTGGCATTTTCCAGCTTAGCACCCTCCAGGTTAGCACCGCTGAGCTTAGCACCCTCCAGGTAGGCACCCGTGAGGTTGGCGAGTTTCAATTTAGCTTCCACCAGCACGGCGTCCTTCAAGAAAGCAGCAAGCAACTTCGCCTCTCTGAGATCCGCACCTCTGAGATCCGCACCCTTGAGTCTGGCATAACTCAGATTAGCCCCCCTGAGCTTGGCATCCCTCATCTTGACACCCCGCATTTTAGCAGCCTCCAAGTCCGCCCCTTCCAGATTGGCATTCCAGAGGACTGCTAGCTGGAGTTGGGCACCTCGCAGGTTGGCACCGGCTAGGTTAGCATCGCTCAGGTCACTTTCATTGAGGATAGCTTCACTCAGGTTCGCTCCCCGCAAATTAGCACCTTTGAGATTGGCACCGCTGAGGTCACATTTTGGGCACTGATTGGTTTGCAGCAACTTTTCCTGATGTTTGGGATTTGCCCCCAGTGCCGGTGCTGCTATCCACAGAGGAGCGAGTACGAGTGGGAGCGCGAGGATTCTCAGTTGCATATTCTTTCTAAAGCGGGTATAAGCTTATTCTCGTAGTGCGTTGCGGGACGCTATTGCGTCCTTCTGGAATGACCGGCACACTACAATCCTAGACAAGAGGCGTTGCATATTCCGGGGATGAACCAAATGTGCAACGCCGATTTCTTGCCGGTGCTCACTATCCCTGGGATTGCCTTCTACAGCCTTCTCAAATGAGAGCGGGCGATTGAGATAGCACAACTGCCGGATTCTGTCAAGTTAGAGGACTTGAGCGAACAGCTGCAAGACTTTGCCGATACGGCTGCTGCCATTGCTGAGCTAAACTTGGTGATTAGCGTTGATACGTCCGTCGCCCACTTGGCGGGAGCTCTGGGCAAGCAGGTGGTTGCTTGCCTTTGCGCCCGACTGGCGGTGGATGCTGGATCGGGAGGACAGCCCCTGGTATCCTACCATGCGGCTGTTGAGCCAGTCGCAGCCGGGAGACTGGTCAGAACTGTTTGAGCGAGTGGCAATGGCGCTGAAAAATTACAGAGACGCACAGATGAGCGAATCGGGAAATGGGGAAACTCCCCAATCGGAAATAGAACACCGTCTCCCCACCACCGGCAGTTCCTCCCCTGACGAATTGCTGAAAATTGCCGCCGAACATTACCACGGGGGGCGGCTAAAAGAGGCTGAGGCGATATGCAGGCAAGTTCTCCAGCTGCTGCCGGAAAGTCCTGGCGCTTTGCTGCTGCTGGGCGCGATTGCCTATCGCTATAAGAAAGTAGACGAGGCGATAACTCTGTACCGGCAATCCCTGCGCCAATTGCCCAACAATGCGGAAACGCACAACAATCTTGCCGTTGCTTTAAAAGACCAAGGAAAGGTAGAAGAAGCTGCGATCCACTACCAGCAAGCCGTCGCCCTGAAGCCAGACTATGCTGAAGCTTGGCACAATATCGGACTTCTGTTTGGTGGTGGGGGCTTGCTTTGCCGAAGCGAGTCTCTGCTGCCAAAAGGCTGTGGATTTCAAGCCGAACTGGGCGGACGCCCGCAACAGTTTGGCCACGGCTTTAAAGGAAGAAGGCAAATTAGCAGAGGCGATGGCTCACTACAACCGAGCTCTTGAACTCGATCCCAACCACATTAACGCTCGCTGCGGGCGGGCGGATGTTCTCTTGCGCACCGGCAACTTGCTGCAGGGCTTTTCTGAATATGAGTGGCGCTTGCGGCACAAAGAATGTCCGCCTCGCGGCTTATCTGAACCCCTTTGGGATGGTTCAAAGGCTGAGGGCAAAACAATATTGCTCCACACTGAACAAGGGCTGGGCGATGCTATTCAGTTTATCCGCTATGTCCCTCTCGTGCGAGAGCGATGCGCTCGTGTGGTGGTGGAGTGCAATCAAAAATCTCTGCGGCGCTTGCTGGCAACGGCTGCCGGTGTGGGTGATATTCTCGTCAGGGGGGAACCGCTTCCCGAATTTCACTTTCAGGCTCCGCTGATCAGCCTCCCCAAGATTCTGGGAACGAGTTTGGAGACAGTGCCGGCGGATATTCCCTATTTATCTGTGCCGGATTCGGCGACTCTCAAACTGCCGATCGCGCCGGCTGCCGGTGTGAGAGTGGGGGTTGTTTGGGCGGCGAACACGCTTAACAAAACTGCGGCAAAACGCTCCTGCCCTCTGTCTCTTTTTCAGATAATTTTAGACACGCCGGTCGTGACTTTCTACAGTCTCCAGAAAGAACTGAAAACAGCAGAAATTGACTTGCTAAACCGTCGAGAAAAGGTGTATAATCTGAAAGACTCTCTCTCCGACCTCGCGGAAACTGCTGCAGCTATTTC
>CAZJNL010000704.1:0-3589 GCA_964546515.1 uncultured Oscillatoria sp. | reverse complement strand
AAAGCGCCCAGTCAGAAGAGACAGCGCTGCGGCTGTGGCGGGACGGGCGTCCGGGGCTGGCGGTGGCCTACGGGCCTGCCGACGCCCCAAAATTGGTGGAGCGGGCCCTGGCGCTCAGCCGCCTCAACGAACCGGAAACGATCGAACTGGCCACAGATGGCCAGACTGTCTATCCTGACTTGGGAACGCCGGTGCCGGTGGAAGTGCTGGTGGACTGGGGCAAAGAGGCGATCGCGCTGATTCGAGACGCCTATCCAGATCTCCTGTGCTCAGCTGAGTGGGATTGCGAGGTGGAAACCACCCGCCTGCTCAACTCCCAAGGGCTGGACTGTCGCTATACAGACACCACCCTCAGCTGCTACCTTTCAGCTGAATGGGTGCGGGGAGATGATTTCTTGAGTGTTGGGGATGGCCAAACGCAGCGCGGCAGCCTGGAACCGGCGGCGCTGGCCAATCACATTTTGCAGCGGCTGAACTGGGCGAAAGAAAACGTCGGGCCCCCGACCGGTCGCGTGCCGGTGCTGTTTACCGCCAAAGCGGCGGACATGCTCTGGGGCACCGTGCAGTCCGCCCTGAATGGCAAACTGGTAATTGAGAAATCTTCTCCCTGGAGCGATCTGCTCGGAGGGCAGGTGATTTCCGACGCTCTGACACTTAGCCAGGAACCTGATGCCGGCCCGTTTAGCTGCCCCTTTGACGATGAAGGAACTCCTACCCGATCTCTCGTTTTCATCCAAAACGGCGTGTTGCAGCTATTCTATACCGACCGCAGCACCGGTCGGTTGCTGGGGGGCGGCACCACCGGCAATGGCTTTCGCCCCGGTTTGGGCAGCTATCCCACACCCGGGCTGTTTAATTTGCTGATTCAGCCAGGAAGCCTTTCGCTACAGGAGTTGATTGGCAAGCTGGATGACGGACTTGTGGTGGATCAGATGCTGGGTGGCGGTGCCGGCATTTCGGGCGACTTCTCCGTTAATGTCGATCTCGGCTACCGAGTCAAAAATGGCCTGATTGTTGGGCGGGTTAAAGACACAATGGTTGCCGGTAATGTCTACACAGCTCTCAAACAGCTGCTTGAATTAGGAGGCGATGCCGACTGGAACGGAGCTTGCTATACGCCGTCTGCGATTGTGGGGGGGCTGTCTGTCACCGGCAAAAATTAAGGGGATTTGCAATGAGTGAAATGGGATTAAAAGACGAGACAGTGAGGCTTTTTCGACCCGCCGGTCAGAAGGAGATGGATCTGATTCGGGAGAGTGGCTATCGCGCCAAACCCCCTCGTCTCCTTTGACCGCCGATTTTTTACCCAGTCCGACCTCAAGAGTACGCCGTGCAAATTGCGCGGGATTGGAATACCAAAGATGCGGCGTCGGGATATGCCGGCATTGGGCACGCAGCTCCTGCGGAGCCGCAACGCTTACGCATCATCGCATCATCGCATCATCGCATCATCGCACTGGGCGTAACTAATCTCAAGGAGCCGGTCTGCTAATTGCGGTCAATCAACTGGAGACGATCTAAACTGCTTAGCTCAGAAAGAAACTTGCCTGACAAAAACCGATTTTCGCGCAGAGCCACTACTGAGTTCGCGTGGCCAAAATAAGATAATAAGACCTTTTCTTACTCCCCCTCTCCCCTTGTGGGAGAGGGTAGTGGGGGGGGTGAGGGTAAATTTGTGCGGTTAATCGGACGCATTTGCTCGCTCTGAAGGGGTGAGGAGAGAGTGTGAAATCAAGGCATGAAGATGACAGTGAAGGCTGAAAGGTTGTCCAGTAATTATCCCGCAGAAACGACCGATTTAACTGATGATCTTGCAGGAGGAGACTGTCTCCTTCAGGTTGCGCCCGACAGGGATGGCGGGGGCGCTTTCCCAGCGGCCATCCAGACCGGTTGTCAGTCACGGATTTTTCAAATATCGGTTTTCAAAAGATATAAAATTGAAGTTATGAGTTATAAGTTGTTAATAGAAAACTCATTCCTCAAAAGTCAAAATTCAATCAGGGCGCTGGCGTCTGTATTAATCCGACCGAAACGGCTAGCGATTTTTGAAGCGTGTCTGATTGGCTTGGTTTGCGGGCTGGCCGGTGTGTTGCTGAAACAGGGCGTGGGATGGCTGGGAGGGTGGCGAGTTCACGCCTCCCTGCAGATACCCGCCTGGGTGTTGCTCCCGGGCGTGGGAGCGCTGGGGGGATTGCTCACCGGCGCTTTGGTGGAGCGCTGGGCACCGGAAACCGCCGGCAGCGGCATTCCTCACGTCAAAGCCGCCCTTGCCGGTGTGGGGCTGTCCTTGGACTGGCGGGTGGGCGTGGTCAAGCTGGCGGGCACGATTTTAGCTGTGGGTTCGGGGCTGACCCTGGGGCGGCAGGGGCCCACGGTGCAGATCGGAGCCTCGCTCGCCGCCGGCATCAGTCACTTGATGCCCACCTCGCCGGACTACCGCCGACAGCTGATTGCCTGCGGCGCAGCTGCGGGGCTAGCTGCCGGTTTCAATGCGCCGATTGCCGGTGTTTTATTTGTGGTGGAAGAACTCCTGCACGATATCTCTGGCCTAACCCTTGGCCCAGCGATTATCGCTTCTTTCATCGGTGCCGTTGTTTCCCAGGTGTTGGGTGGCGACAGCCTCAACCTGAATCTAAACGCTTACAATACCAAGTTCGAGGCGCAGGAGATTCCCGTCTATGTAATGCTGGGAGTGCTGGCTGGGTTGCTGGGCGTTCTGTTCAGCAAAGGGATTGTGGCGCTTTTGACCTTCAACCGGCGAGTGCTGCGCCTGGGACTGCCCTTGCGGATAGGGGTGGCGGGGCTGATCTGCGGTTTGGTGGTGGCGATGCTGCCGGTCGGCTTCCGGAACAACAGTGGCTTGCGGGAGTTTTTGCTCACCGGCTCCGCCACCTGGACAACAAGCTTGGTGGCATTTGTCGCTCACTTTTTGCTCACCATTATTGCCGCCGGCTCGGGAGCGCCGGGCGGGTTATTTGCGCCTTCCCTGGTGCTGGGGTCTGCCCTCGGCCACATGGTGGGAGTTTTGCAGTTGGGGCTGACCGGCATCGGGGAGCCAGTTACCTACGCCCTAGCGGGAATGGGGGCGTTTTTTTGTGCGGTGTGCAGAGCCCCGATCACAGCGGTGGTGATCGTGTTCGAGATCGCCAAGGACTTCCAGCTGGTGCTGCCTTTGATGATTGGCTCTATCGTTGCCTACTTGGTAGCGGAGAAGGTGGACAAGCAGTCGCTTTACGACCGGCTTCTGGAGTTTAATGGCATTCAGCTGAAAAAGGACAAGCCTAAGGAGGGAATTTTGGCTGAGCTGGCGGCGTCAGACGTGATGCAGCGCCGCGTCGAGACTTTGGCGAGCCAGATGAGCTTGGATGAAGTGCTGCAGGCGTTCTCTCGCTCCCACCACCGGGGATTTCCAGTGGTAGATAACGGTCATCTGGTGGGTATTGTCACCCAGACAGATTTGGCTAATGTCAGCAAGCGCCAGCTGCCGGGGAATACGCCCCTGAGGGAGATGATGACGCCGAACCCGATAACGGTGAGTGCCAAAGATAGCCTGAGTGAGGTGCTCTACCGGCTGAACCGGTACAACCTC
>CAZJNL010000703.1:0-3595 GCA_964546515.1 uncultured Oscillatoria sp. | reverse complement strand
GCCGACCTGCTGTTCACGCCGCTGAATCACTTGGTTAACAATGCTATAGCTCACGGGATTGAGTCGCCAGAGGTGCGCAAGGCTGCCAATAAGTCGGAGACTGGCCGGCTGAGTATTCGGGCTTTCCACCAAGGCAACCAGACGGTGATCTCGTTCTCGGATGACGGGGCGGGGATCGATCTGGAGCGGGTGAAGTACAAGGCGATTGAAAATGGGCTGATTACGGAGCTCGAAGCTAAGAAACTTACCCGACAAGAGGTTTACGATCTGCTGTTTTTGCCCAATTTCAGCACCAAGGAGAAGGCGGATGACTTCGCGGGTCGCGGTGTGGGTCTGAATGCGGTGCTGGAGGCTGTTCATGAAATGCGGGGGACGATCGGCATCGACTCCTCTGTTGGCCAGGGCACGACTTTTACGATTCGCTTGCCGCTGACGCTGAGTATTTCTAAGGCGCTGGTGTGCATTAGCGACCGGGCGCGGATTGCTTTCCCGATGGATGGGGTGGAAGACATGCTGGACGTGCCTAAAGACCGGGTTCAAGTTCAAAATGAGAAGGACAAGCAGGATTGCATTCCTTGGCGGGATTCGATGCTGCCGTTCCGGCACCTGCGGGAACTGCTGGGGTACAACCGGCATCTGATTCGGGGCATCGAGTACGGCGGTCATGCAGACGATGACGTGATTTCGGTGGTGGTGCTGCGCAGTGCGGGCAATTACTTGGCTCTCCAGGTGGATCAGGTGTTGGGCGAGCAGGAAATTGTGATCAAGCAGCTGGAAGGGCCGGTGCCGAAGCCGGTTGGCGTTGCCGGTGCGACGGTGATGGGTGATGGCCGGATTGTGGCGATTGCTGACGTGCTCGAGCTCCTTGACCTGGCGGCGGGACGCCTGAACCGGGAGAAGGGTGGCTCTGTGTGGAATGACAAGAAGGTGCCGATTGTGCCGGTGGAGCAGGTTGAAAAGAACGAGCCGACTGTGCTGATCGTGGATGACTCGATTACGGTGCGCGAACTGCTGTCGATGACGTTTAATAAGGCCGGCTACCGGGTGGCACAAGCGCGTGACGGTCAGGAAGCGTGGGAAAAACTCCGCTCTGGGCTGCCTTGCGAGAGTGTGTTCTCAGACATCGAGATGCCTCGGATGGACGGGCGGGAGTTGCTGTCGCGCATGCAGAAGGACCCGATACTCACGGATCTGCCGATTGCTATGCTCACCTCTCGGGGTGATGACCGGCACCGCCAGATGGCGATTCAGCTGGGGGCGCGGGGTTATTTCACTAAGCCCTATCTGGAAGAGGCGCTGCTTGAGGCGGCTTCGCGAATGCTTAAGGGTGAGGTGCTGGTGACGGCTAAGGCTGAGGCGTTGGGGTGAACCCGACCCCGGCACCCTGACGGGGGCGGCCACGGGGGGCCGCCCCTACAGCGGGAAAGGAAAGGGGGGAGGAGTTAGCCGGTAGGGCAAAAGGGCACCCGCAAGGGGGCAGCCACGGGGCGGCATTGGTGTCAAGTTAAACTTAATAATGAACCGCTCCTGAGCCAAGAACGCCAAGAACGCGCCGGAAGCAAGAGGAAACAGGAAGATGGACAGAAAAATTAATAGGGGCGAAAAAAAATGGCTCCCATCTGGCCGGTGTGGCTGAGTGGGTTTGGATTATACATCAAGTGAGTTAAATTGTCAAGGCTTGAGGTGAGAGAAATGGGAAATTCGGTGGGGGTGAGGTTTATTGTGGCGGATGTTCGAGTATGGTATTTTGAATTTTGATGAGACAGTGAGACGGGAGGATTTGGAAGGTAAGGTGGCTTAGGCTGTTAAAGTTGGGCTGAAATATAAGCAGGAATTATTGTTTTTAGCACCCGCCCATAATTTAGTTATACGAGCGAAGGGCGATCGTTTGTGGTAATGTTAATGTATATCGCAGAGATGCAACCAAAGCGGATTGTCCGGACTCACTGGCCAAGTCCCCTCCAGTTAAGTCATCAAGATGACTGCTTTAGGAGTGTGAGCCACGGCATTCTTTAAGGTGTCAGGCACGTTCAGTCCAGCCCCATTACATAAGAGGAACTTATGGCTCAGCTTTCCACGGAGCAACTGCTTTATTTGTTGTATGCAGTTGCCTACTCAACAGAGGGGACGGTAACTAAAGGTACTGTCAAAAAACATTTATCTAAAAAAATCCAGAATGATGCGGGTCAGATATGTAATGATTTATCCGATATGAAGTTACTAGAATCTCCCAAAAGGGGGCGGCTTGCCGTTACAGATCTGGGGATGAGAGCGCTAGTTACGAATCTACAAACTACTGACTATAAATTTAATTCTCAGCAAGGCGTCAAAGTTCTAAACACCCTCCTGTATTGCGTTAAGCTGGCAGCTACTTACCCTCAGACTTCCTCTGGGTCTGTTGAGGATATGGATTTTGAAACATTCGTAGAAAAGTTTAAGAAACTTTATTTTGAGGAAAGAAGGCGTCAAGAGCGGCGTGGCGTTGTTGCTATTCACAGTCGAGAGCTTTGCCAGAAGTTTATGGAAGATAACCCGATTTCTCAAGCCAAGGTGAAGAAATATTTCGACCGACTTAAAGAAGACGGCTATGTTTTTGCTGTTACAGAAATCGATGAAGAACTGATTCAGTGGGTAGAGTAAGCTATGCCAGAAGATGCAGGAAAGAAAAGGTTTATAAAAGATTTCCTCCAACAAGTTAAACGAGGTGAAGGCTTCGTTGAAGATATTTGGATTGAGCGGGTTGTTAGATTTCCTGGGTCAGAGGGTGAAGGGTCTACAGCCAGCAGTCTGTCAAAACGCCCAATATCCAATATAACTCAGCTGCTTGAGGACGATCTCAGGCATACCTTCGATGACGGCTACTTTACTTTTAGGTTCGTTGCTGCCTTGATGGGTAGTGGCAAAACTTCCTTGCTTGCTTATTTGCAGGAGTTAACCAAAACTAAGCGCACCTATGAGAATCACGCTGTAGTCGTGAAGTTCAAACTTTCTGACCCACTATCCGTGAATGTTAGTCAGAATTTCAGTATCAAACTGTACTGCCACCTTTTAGCTCAGACATTCTGGGAATTAATACACAACAAACACTTATCTTCATCCGTTAGAAGCGTTGCTGAAGACATTCTGAGTGATTTCCTGGACGACAGTCAAGTCGATAAACTTAAAAGAGCTACTCAACTGGTGTCATTTCGTTCTAAATTTAACATTTTTTTTGCGGCTATTGGAGTGGGGTTTGAAGAATTATTTTTTGAGGTCATCTCTCAGGTTTCGGCAAAAGATCCCAGGTTTACATTCGTCTATCTTACAGATGAGTTAGATGGCCTGCAAAATTTTCCCAATGAAATTCAAGAAACTAGAGCGCTCTTTAAGGCTCTGATCAAGAGCGCTTGTCAGCACTTTCAAGAAAAAATTCGCCTGCTTATATATTTGGTAGGTACATCAGACAATGTTGGAGGTTTTATTGCTGGAGATTCAGTTTTAGAAAGCCTTGTAAAGGATTCAGTCATCAATTTAAATAAGGGCTATGCAAATGAATTTGAACTGATTAGGCGCAAGATTAACGATCGGATACAAGGAGCTTATAAAGGATATAAAG
>CAZJNL010000702.1:2997-3599 GCA_964546515.1 uncultured Oscillatoria sp. | reverse complement strand
TTGGTGCCAACTCCGCCCACCCCTACGAAAATCCCAACCCCCTTTCCAACCTGATTGAAACCATCGCAATGGTTGCCATCCCAGCCTCCCTGATTCACACCTACGGCATCATTGCCAATAACAAAAAGCAAGGCTGGCTGCTGTTCTGGATGGTCTTTATTATCTTTGCAGTTTTGGTTTTAATCGCCGCCGTGGGAGAATTCCAAGGAAATCCCCTCGCCAACAACCTCCTCGGAATACAGCAACCCAACCTAGAAGGCAAAGAAGTGCGATTTGGCTGGGCGCAGACAGCCCTGTGGGCAGTCACCACCACCGGCACCATGTGCGGCGCAGTCAACGGCATGCACGATTCCCTCATGCCAGCCGGCGGTTTTGTCACCCTGTTTAACATGTTCCTGCAAATCGTCTGGGGCGGACAGGGCACCGGCACAGCATACTTATTCGTCTTCCTGATTTTAACCGTATTTCTCACCGGCTTGATGGTAGGGCGCACCCCCGAATTCTTGGGTCGCAAAATTGAAAAGCGAGAAATCGTCCTATCCAGCGTAATTCTGCTCGTTCACCCCATAGCAATCTTGAATCCACCTGCCAAAACCATCGCA
>CAZJNL010000702.1:0-2987 GCA_964546515.1 uncultured Oscillatoria sp. | reverse complement strand
TTGTTAAGATCCCTTCGCTTACAAGATCAACGGCAATCTTGATTCCAGCTGCTGTTTGGCTCGCCTTTCCCGACAGCCTTGCCGGCACCAGCAATCCAGGTTTTCACGGACTCTCCCAAGTCGTCTACGAATACACCTCAGCAGCCGCCAACAACGGTTCCGGCTTTGAAGGATTGGGAGATGGAACCCCCTGGTGGAATCTCACGACCTGTTTCAGCCTCTTGCTGGGGCGCTACATCCCCATTGTCGCCCTGCTGCTGCTAGCAGACAGCATGGCTTCCAAACAGCCCGTACCCGAAACAGCCGGCACCCTCCGCACCGACACCCGCCTGTTCACCAGCGTTACAGCCGGCGTAATCTTAATCCTCGGTGCCCTGACCTTCTTCCCAGTTCTCGCCCTCGGTCCGATGGCCGAAGCCTTTCAAATTGCCAGCGAAGCAACCACAAAAATGCCATGAATTTTTCTATCCCTCTGACTCTTTATTTTATTCCTTATTGGCGTAATTGGCGTCTTTGCGGTTCATTATTACCTGCAAGCTTAAGCTAAAAACTGACACTTTAAAAATGACAAATCCAACTTCCAAACCCAAACGGACTCCACGCGGACCGCGCCATTCTCGGAGACACACGCCAAAAGCAGATACCAGAGGTCTGTACAGAAGAGCGATTCGGGAATCCTTCGTCAAGCTTGACCCCCACATTGCGGTGAAAAACCCGGTCATGTTTATTGTTTGGGTCGGCACAATCGTCACCGCACTGCTGACACTTGACCCGTACTTGTTCGGTTTGGTGCCGGGAGAAAACCCGCGATTAATCAATGCCTTGATAGCGGTAATTCTGTTCTTCACAGTCCTGTTTGCCAACTTTGCCGAAGCGGTAGCAGAAGGGCGGGGTAAGGCACAAGCTGACGCCTTGCGCTCTACCAAATCTGATACCGTCGCCCGCAAACTTTTGCCCGATGGCTCAGTGCAGGATGTATCTTCCACGAGTCTGAGAAAAGGCGATCTGGTGAAAATAATCGGCGGCGATATGATTCCCGCTGACGGGGAGGTGATTGCCGGTGTCGCCAGTGTGGATGAGTCCGCGATCACCGGCGAATCCGCGCCGGTGCTCAAAGAACCGGGCTCTGATATGGCCAGTTCCGTCACCGGCGGGACGCGCATTCTCTCCGACGAGCTGACTATCCGAGTTACAGCTGATCCGGGGAAGGGATTTATTGACCGGATGATCGCCCTCGTGGAAGGCGCTGAGCGCAGCAAGACGCCCAATGAAATTGCCCTGACGGTGTTGCTGGCGGTTCTGACTCAGGTGTTTCTGATTGTGGTGGCGACTTTACCGCCAATTGCCAATTATGTCAAGAGTCCGGTGAGCGTGGCGATTTTGATTTCCCTGCTGGTGGCGCTGATTCCCACAACTATCGGCGGGTTGCTCAGCGCTATCGGGATTGCCGGCATGGATCGGGTGGCTCAGTTTAATGTGGTGGCCACTTCGGGACGGGCGGTGGAGGCTTGCGGCGATGTCAACACCTTGGTTTTGGACAAAACCGGCACGATTACCCTGGGAAACCGGCTGGCGGAGGAGTTTATTCCCGTCAATGGCCACTCAATGGCCGAGATTGCCCGCGTCGCTCTGGCTGCCAGTGTGTTCGATGAGACTCCAGAAGGAACATCTATTGTCCGTCTGGCTCAGAAGTTAGAAGCGCAAATCGATTTTGAGCGCAGCCAAGCGGAGGGCGTTGAGTTTTCCGCTAGAACACGCATGAGTGGGACGAATTTGCCGGATGGCTGCGAGGTGCGCAAGGGAGCGGTGGATGCGATTAAGGGGTTTGTGCGCTCGCGGGGTGGGAGACTGACGCCGGAACTCGATACGGCTTACGAGCGCGTTTCTCGTCTGGGAGGCACACCTTTGGCAGTTTGTCAAGATGGGGAAATTTATGGCGTTATCTATTTGAAGGATATTATTAAACCGGGGATTCGGGAGCGCTTTGACCAGTTGCGGCGCATGGGGGTGCGCACGGTGATGCTGACGGGTGACAACCGGATTACGGCGTCGGTGATTGCGCAAGAAGCAGGTGTGGATGATTTTATTGCGGAGGCGACGCCGGAAGACAAAATTTCGGTGATTCAAGCTGAGCAAGCGCAAGGTAAAATTGTGGCGATGACGGGCGACGGTACGAATGACGCGCCGGCGCTGGCGCAAGCGAATGTGGGTTTGGCGATGAATTCTGGGACTCAGGCGGCTAAGGAAGCTGCAAATATGGTAGATTTGGATTCTGACCCGACGAAGTTGATTGATTTGGTGACGATTGGCAAGCAGTTGCTGATTACTCGCGGGGCGCTGACGACGTTTTCTATTGCCAATGATATTGCGAAATATTTTGCGATTATTCCGGCGATGTTTGCTGCGGCTGGGATTGGCAGTTTGAATGTTATGGGGCTGGCTAGTGGGAATTCTGCGGTTTTGTCGGCGCTGATTTATAATGCTTTGATTATTCCGGTTCTGATTCCGCTGGCGCTGCGGGGTGTTGAGTTTAGGCCGCTTACGGCTGACCAGCTGTTGCGGCGGAATATTTTGATTTATGGGTTGGGGGGTGTGGTTGCGCCTTTTGTTGCGATTAAGTTGATTGATGTTTTGGTTGCAGCTGTGGGGTTGGGGTAGAAATGTTTAGAAATGAACCGCCGCCGTGAAGGGACGCCAAGAAAGAGAGGAGAGGTATGAAGAGGGTTGAGTTGGTGAGAGGGATGTGGGGCCGGCAGGGGGTGCCGGTGGGGCTGTTTTTGTTGATGTGTTTGAATTTGGTGGTGGCCCCGGCTGTTTGGGCGGCTGCCGGTGGGGATATTGAGCGTCGCGCTGCTTGGGCGATTGGTCTTTTGGGGATTTTGACGCTGGGGCTTTCGGTTTATTTGTTTATGGTTATTTTCCAGCCGGAACGCTTTTAATGGCAGCATCCCATTTTTGTAAATCCATCTCTTGTAGTCCAGGCATCT
>CAZJNL010000701.1:0-3600 GCA_964546515.1 uncultured Oscillatoria sp. | reverse complement strand
GAAGCCGCTTCGCGTCTATGGCGTCTTGGCGGTTAATTTTAAACCCTGTTTCTTCCCTGCGCTAGCTTGGCAAACTTATTAGATGCTGCCGAAATCAGCCCGCAATCAAATAGGTAAAACTAACCACTCAGCCGGCGCAGGGGCGGATTTACAGATATCCTCTGTCTCACAGACATCTGCAGATACCGCGCCCCCTGCTGTAGGGGCGGGTTTTCCCAGAAATCCTGGCCCCTGCAAAAAATATTAATAAACCCGCCCCGAATTTTTTGGCAACAGCCACAAAATGCCCTAAAGTAAAGAGCGAGTCTGAGCTGCAATAGCAATTGAGCACGAAGCGATCAATATGTCTGACACCACACAAACCAACACACCGGCGCAAGAAGCGCAAGAAATCGAAGAAGTGATGGCCGAACTGGAGCGATACCGGGAGCGGATCGTCAGCGACATCCTGGAAATGGCAAAAAAAGTCAAAATATCCAAGCAAACGGCAATGGCGCAGCTAGCCAACCATCCGGAAATCGCCCAGATTGAAGCCATGCTCTCGGATCTGCGCTCGCGGAAAGCCGCAATGGATGCGGCTTCAACAGTACAGTAACCCATGCTTAACTCTCAAACCCAAGCGCCAGCACCGGCACAAACAGACGAGTTGCTCGAATCCGTCAACATCCAACTCGCCGCTGGCACCTTTGACCCAGCTGACACCCAACTGCTGGCCAAAATGGTAGAATCCCTAGCAGATGGGCGGGGGATGGTGAGACTGGGATTTGTAGAGGCGTTCGGCAAAATTGGCCAACCGGCAGCTCCCTATTTGCAAGACGCCCTCGCCAATCACCCCAACCCAGTAGTGCGCCGGTCTTGCGGCAAAGCGCTGGCCAAAATCAGCTACCCGCAAGCCGTTCCCACCTTAATTAACGCCCTGCTCAACGACACCGACACCGTTGTCAGGAGCTCAGCAGCAGGTGCCCTAGCCAAAATGGGGCCATCCGCAGTAGGGGCACTGCTGGAAGTCATAGCATCTGACTCGCCGGAAACAGCCAAAGGGCACGCCGCCTGGGCGCTGGCTTTCATTGGCTCAGCCGCCGCCGAAAAGCTTTACGAAGCGATGAACTCCGAGTCAGCAGACGTGCGCAGCGCCGCCGCCGGTGCCATCGCCAATATCGCCCAAGAGCAAAAAGATCAGCGCTCCACCGGCATATTAATCTCAGCCCTCAGCGATGCAGCGCCGGCGGTGCGAGCCGAAGCCGCAGCCGCCCTGGGCCAAGTGGCGCACCAGCCGGCGGTGCCCCAGCTGATTGAGCTAATCGACGACACCGCCGCAGAGGTGAGAAAAGCCGCCGCC
Source organism: uncultured Oscillatoria sp. (assembly GCA_964546515.1). Classification (GTDB taxonomy): domain Bacteria; phylum Cyanobacteriota; class Cyanobacteriia; order Cyanobacteriales; family Oscillatoriaceae; genus Oscillatoria. Next base: position 2,261 of record CAZJNL010000701.1, on the reverse strand, counting down.
CTGGCGCTGGCCAAAATCGGCGATGCCGCCGCCACAGAACCCCTGCAAGCCAAATTAGCCGGCGAACAAGACGACGGCGTGCGCCAAGTAGTTGGTGTCGCCCTCTCCCTGCTCAAGCGGGCAAAACTTGTTTCCCCAACCCCCCAAAATGAATTTCCAACTAAGTGAAAAAGCCAAAGAATTAATTCCCAAAGCCAGAATTGTCAGCTTTGCCGGCTGGAAAAACTCCCATCCCGCCGACATCATCCAGCTTCTCCAAGCAGCTGACGATCAAGGGCGCTACCTCAGCGACGCCGATTTAGAGAAACTGCAGGCGCACACATGCGAGAGCGGAGTAGCCGCCGCCCAGTTCTTGAGGGACAAAGCAGCTGAAATTGTGGCCGAAGCCAGAGAGCAAGTATTAGCTCAATATCCCGATATCACCCAGCCGTCCGGCGACCTCTACCCGCCGGCACGCGCAGAAGCCTGCTGGCGGGATTTCTGGCACTTCCTGCGCTGCGTCACCTACGGGATTGCCGGTGGCAGCACAGAGTTTACCAGTCCAGAAGGGCTGCACTACATGCAATTGCTATACCAAGAATTGCGCGTTCCGCTGGATGCGATGGTGCTGGGGCTAGAGAATCTCAAAGCCGCCAGTCTGAAGCGATTGCCCGACCGGCAGCAGACTCTCGCGCCCTATTTCGACCATTTAATCACCCAACTGAGCCGGTTTCGCGCCGGTGCGGCATAAAAGTAGGGGCGGGTTCACTAGCAACAGTTCAGGTCAGCCCAGAATGTTTGTAAACCAGCCCCTACAGAACACCGGCATAAAAAAAACACCCCGGGGGCATTTATAAAGAAAAAATGAAAAAGTAGGGGCGGGTTCACCAGCAACAGTTCGGGTCAGCCCAGAATGTTTGTAAACCCGCCCCCACAGAGCACCTTCTTGCGGTGGGGAGAGCAAGAATAACCGCAGGCACAGGCGTCGAGCCTGTGTTCCTGTAGAAGAAACCCGGTTTCTGGCCCCCACTCGTCGCTCAACAATTGCTTGACAAACACACCCTTAGGGGGGTGTTTCGCTTAGAATAGGCTGGTTGCCTTAATGGGCAGAGCCATTACCGTGATAGTTGTCCGTATCGTAGAATCCGTTTTTGGTGCCAAAGAACAGGCTCCCCAGGATAAACACAGCGGTCAGTACCGCTAGAATCAACTTAACTTCCATAGACTAAGGGGAAAATCGGCTAGACAATCCTGATGAATCTAACACAGGCCGACCGGATTGTAGAACCATTCTGGCTGGCGCGTCCCTCAACAGACGTGGCACCAGACCTGCTCGGGTGCTACCTCGTGCGGCAGATGCCCGACGGGGAAACAATCCGGGGTACAATCGTGGAAACCGAAGCCTACGCGCCAGGAGATCCAGCCTGCCACGCTTACCGGGGGCGCACCCCTCGCAATCAGGTGATGTTCGGAAAGGCTGGGATAGCCTACGTCTATTTCATTTATGGAGTCTACCACTGCTTGAACATCGTCACCGATCTAGAAGGGGTGCCCAGTGCTGTACTGATTCGCGCTTTGCAGCTGGAATCCGTACCGCCGTGGATAGACCGGCACAAGGAAGGCAAACCGCACCGGATTGCCGCAGGACCGGGCAAACTGTGCCGCGCCCTCCAGATTGACCGCCAGTTAAACGGTGTGGAGTTGCGCCCCAGTCAGCCGGTGTGGCTGGAACACCGAACTCCTGATTTTGAGCGGGATTTGGCGAATCGCAACCCAACCATCGTCCAAACAACCCGGATTGGCGTGTCTGCCGGTGCCGAGTTGCCGTGGCGGTGGTATGTGGCTAACTGTCAGGCTGTTTCCAAACCTTAGAGGGCCATTTTTTCTCAGCGCTGCCAACAAGCCGGTGGGCGAAAAGCAAAAATAACCTGCCAGCAGGTCTTGTGGATTTTCCCCTTGGCAGTTAGTATAAACTTTAGCGGTTCCCCCTGTGGGGAAGCGATATTAAATTTTACAGAATTTATGGACAGAAGTCCATCAGCTCACAGTAGTATCAATCTCCTCTAGCCTGGGGGGCTAAGTCTCCCAGCGCGGGGGAGACTTAGGAGGTTGTATGCTCACGCAGGAAGTGCGCCACTCTCTTTCGGACATTACCGAATTAAATCAACTCAAGTCTGCCCTAAATCGCTTACCGGCAGTCGATGCCGGAGATTACATTGCCGAACTGCCGGCGGGGCGTCGCGCGATAGCCTTTCGCCTGCTCAGTAAAGATCAAGCCATTG
>CAZJNL010000700.1:0-3601 GCA_964546515.1 uncultured Oscillatoria sp. | reverse complement strand
GTCGTCGTGGTTTTGCCATTGGTGCCGGTGACAGCCAGAATCGGCACGCGGCAGGGCGTTCCGGGGGGGAACAGCATGTCGATCACCGGCGCTGCCACATTCCTCGGCAGCCCCTGACTGGGGCAGACGTGCATGCGGAATCCGGGGGCGGCGTTGACCTCAACAATCACGCCGCCGACTTCGCGCAGCGGGCGGGAGATGTCCGGCGTTACCACATCCATGCCGCAAATGTCAAGCCCTATAATTTTGGCCACCCGCTGCGCCAGCCAGATATTTTCCGGGTGGATTTCGTCAGTGCGGTCAATAGCAATGCCGCCGGTGCTGAGATTAGCCGTAGCTCGCAGATAGCAGACTTCCCCTTTCGGCAGCACCGTTTGCAGGGTGTAGCCTTTATTTTCCAGCAGCTGGAGGCTGGTGCGGTCAACTTCAATGCGAGTCAGGACATTAGTGTGACCCACGCCCCGATTCGGGTCGCGATTCGTCTCCTCAATCAGTTGCTCAATGGTGGAAGTTCCATTGCCGACTACGTGAGCCGGCACCCGCTCAGCCACAGCCACAAGTTTGCCATTCACCACTAGCACGCGGTGGTCGCGACCTGTATAATAGCGTTCGACAATGACCGAATGAGTTTTGGAAGCGGCGCTGGCCGCGTCGTAAGCTTCTTCAGCTTGTTCTTGGGAGGTGATGTTGATAGTGATGCCGCGTCCGTGATTGCCGTCGAGGGGCTTGAGTACGATCGGGAAGCCGCCAACTTCCTCAATCGCTTCTTCGAGTTCGTCCCGGTAGCGGATCACGGTGCCCCGGGGCACCGGCACGCCGGCGGAGCGCAGCATCGTTTTCGTGCCTTCTTTATCGCAGGCGAGCTCAACGCCCAAAATGCCGGTGCAATCCGTCAGGGTTGCCTGAACCCGTTTGCTGTAAACGCCATAGCCGAGTTGGAGCATAGCGCGAGCAGGCAGCTGGAACCAGGGAATGCCTCTAGCCTCTGCCTCTTTGACGATGGTTTCCGTACTCGGTCCGAGAGCCGCCTCCGCCCAGAGATCCTTGAGGTCTTTGATATCTTGATCGAGTTCCGACTGCGGGTAGCGACCGGTATCGACAATGCTCTGGCAAAGGCGCACAGCCGCTCGCGCCGCATAGCGACCTGCTTGCTCGTCGAGGTACTCAAACACCACCTGATAAATGCCCGGGGCGGAAGTTTCTCGAGTGCGGCCAAAGCCTGCCGGCATGCCGGCCAGTTGCTGGAGTTCCAGGGCGACGTGTTCGACCGCGTGCCCCATCATTGTGCCTTCAATGACGCGGCTGAGGAACCCACCCCGACTGCCTGGGGAACAGAAGTGCTCTACCAAACTGGGCAGCGTTTCAATCAGTCCTTGATAGAAGCCGGAGATTTGATTGGTCGGCTTGTCTGCAAGGTTTTCCAAGTCCAGACGCATGACGATCAGTTTGTGGCGTCGGATACTCCAGTAGTTTGGACCCCGCAATGTCTGAATTTTAAGTATTTTCATAGGACTGTCCGAGGATGATGCGCGAATTTGGGAAACAATTGGGGCATTTTATTTAGTTTCACGCTTGTCAAAGCTGGTAAACTGTTCGCAGTGAACTTTTTTTAGCCGGCCAAGTCTGGGGGCGGGAGAGGGGGAGCTTCCGGAGAAGGGAAAGGGGAGGAGACGGAGAAATTTTCTCCCTCCGCTGCCATGCCCGATGCCTGATACGATGATGCCCTTGGGTTTTGTGCTTAGTGTCTTTGTCCTTCTTCGTTGTTAGTTGGGAGGGCGGTGTTGAGGGTGAATAACGACACGACGGTGACGATCGTAGCAATCGCCGTGGCAAAGGATATGTACCCGCAGGTTGAAAGCGCTCAAGGGGTCAGTAGCTCCTACGTAAGGCTGATTCGTGTAGAACTCTTCCGTGGGGTCGATAACGGTCACCGTGCCTTTGCCCATGACTTTGAGCAGCCCGTCGCTTTCAAACATGGCGCAGGTATCTTCGTCAATCCCCACCCCCAGGCGGTCTGGATGGGACACCACGGCGCTGAGCAGCCTGCCCATGCGATTGCGGTTGTGAAAGTGCTGGTCTACTATCACTTCCGGAATAATCCCCAGTCCGGTGGCCATATCCACCAGAGAGCGATTGGGAAACTCGCCGCTGCCCCCACCGGCCAGCATGTGATGTCCCATGACAGCTGCGCCGGCGCTGGTGCCGGCCAGGGTTATCTGGCCGAGCTGCACGAGCAGGCGGATTTTTTCCATCAGCGGCGTATCGGCGAGCAGAGCGCAAAGGCGCAATTGGTCGCCGCCGGTCATAAATACCCCTGTGCAGCCTTCGAGGTAATCTTGCCAGATGGGGTCTTCTCCCTGCGCTCGCTCCCGGATGTCGAGCACCTCAATGGACTTGGCACCCATTTCCTGAAAAATGGTAAAGTAGCGGCCCCCAGTAGCGACGGGTTCTCGGGAAGCGCACGGGATAATCGCAATTTTGGCCTCCGTTCCTCCCGAACGAGCAAAAAACGTTTGCAGGATCTCTCGTCCGTGCACTTTATCTTCGGCTCCGCCAATCACCATGACGGTTGTTTTAGTTGGTTGCGGCATCCGAGGTTCTAGCGATTGATCTTGTAACTGCAGCATGGCCTTACTTTTAGGCGTAGGTGAGCGATTGGCCGTATCGTGACCACTCAAGAGATATTGCTTCGCGCTGGGTTGTAGCCACCGGTCTGGGCTAATTCTGGCTGGCCCAAACAACTTCAGGCTGGAAGTCAATTGTCTCACAATCCCCCCCGCTAATAGCGCCAATTCTTGCCAACCCATCACTGGCAGCCTTTTGACTAGGTAAGACCCACGGCGCACTGTGACGTGCCGGTCTAACACAAGCAATGGATTATGATCGGGCATGAAAGGCGCTGAATTTCCTTTCTGCTGGATTTTCTTAAGCTTTGCCTGCAGGAGCCACTGTGCGATTTGATGTTGTCACCCTGTTTCCAGATTTTTTCACCTCTGCCCTGGCATCCGGGCTCCTCGGCAAAGCCCTGGCCAAAAATATTGCCTCTGTCCACTTCGTCAACCCCCGCGACTTTGCCACCGACAAGCACCGGCGTGCCGATGACGATCCCTACGGCGGCGGTGCCGGTATGGTAATGAAGCCCGAGCCGATTTTTGCCGCTGTGGAGTCGCTGCCGGTGCTGCCCAGACGGGAGGTGATTTTCCTCACCCCCCAGGGGGAACCCATGCACCAGAAGCTGTTTCGCCAGCTCGTCGGCGACTTTGACCAGCTGGTTTTGCTCTGCGGGCATTACGAAGGGGTGGACGAGCGGGTGATGCACTTAGTCACCCGCGAGGTGTCGTTGGGGGATTTTGTCCTCACCGGCGGCGAAATTCCGGCCCTGGCCCTCATTGATGGGGTGGTGCGCCTGCTCCCAGGAACCTTGGGCAATGCCGAGTCCCTGATCTGCGAGAGTTTTGAGTGCGATTTGCTGGACTACCCCCACTACACGCGCCCGCCGGTTTTCCGGGGGTGGAAGGTGCCGGACGTGCTGCTGTCTGGCCATCACGGGCAAATCGCCCGCTGGCGGCGCGAGCAGCAGCTGCAGCGCACCCGCCAGCGC
>CAZJNL010000699.1:0-3611 GCA_964546515.1 uncultured Oscillatoria sp. | reverse complement strand
CGAACCGCGTCCCAGTCCACCTGGTTGAAAGTGCCATCCACATAATTGCGGTCAATAATCTGCCACACCTCGTCAACCAGTTCCTTAGGGCTATCCTGAAAGAACGCCTGACCCTTATGAATATTGGCTCCTGCTATAGCAACAGCGCTAACTGTCATCACTGTCGCACCAACAACGAGGCCACGTTTTGTTATTTCCATAGGTTTGCTGAGCCGGAAAGGAAACATTGCAAAGGCATTTCGCCCACTTTAGCACAATGTATGGGAGGAATTGTTCCGTAGAATTTCTGTCCTCCCACCGAGAGTTGGATTCCCCCAGAACACTCAAGGATCGACCCAACGGCCATCCGCCTTGATTAAATTAATTAACTCCTCCACACCCTGAGATTCTGGGACTTTTTTGATTTCTTCTCGCCCGCGATATAAAGAAATGTAACCGGGCTGCTTGCCCACATAGCCGTAGTCAGCATCCGCCATTTCTCCTGGGCCATTGACAATGCAGCCCATCACTGCTATGTCCAGGCCGGTGAGGTGTTTGGTAGCTTCCCGCACTTTGTGCAGCACTTCCTCTAAATTAAACAGCGTGCGGCCACAAGAAGGACAAGCCACATACTCCACCATCGTTTTCCGCAGCCCCAAAGCTTGCAGAATGCCGTAGCAGACGGGAATTTCTTTTTCTGGCGCTTCCGTGAGAGACACGCGGATGGTATCGCCAATCCCCTCCGCGAGCAGAGTGCCGATGCCAGCAGTTGACTTAATCCGCCCGTACTCCCCATCACCTGCTTCCGTAACCCCCAAGTGCAGGGGGTAGTCCATACCAAGCTCATCCATCCGCTTCGCCATCAGCCGGTATGCCGCCAGCATCACCGGCACCCGCGACGCCTTCATGGAAATCACCAGATTGCGGAAATCCAGCGATTCGCAGATGCGAATAAATTCTATAGCTGATTCTACCATACCTTCTGGCGTATCGCCATAGGTAAACACCATCCGCTCCGCCAGGGAACCGTGATTGACCCCAATCCGCATTGCCTTTCCTTGATCGCGCAAGGAAATCACCAGGGGTTCCAGGGTTTCTCGGATTTTTTCCCCAATTTCGTCAAATTCAGCTTGAGTGTATTCAGTTCTGTTCGCTTTCGGCTTTTCAAACACATACAGCCCCGGATTAATCCGCACCTTATCAACGTGCTTAGCCACTTCCAGGGCAATTTTCATGCCGTTGTGGTGGACATCAGCAACCAGCGGCACCCGCTTGTAAGTGGCAATCAGCTTCTGCTTGATTTCCGCCAGGGCGACAGCGTGAGCCATACTGGGCACCGTGACGCGGACAATCTCGCAGCCGATTTCGTGCAGGCGACGGATACCGGCTACCGATCCGTCTATGTCGAGGGTGTCTTCGTTAATCATCGACTGCACCACCACGGGGTAGCCGCCGCCGATAGTGACATCGCCCACCTTTACAGGGCGGGTTTTGCGCCGGTGGATGGTGGTGTCTGTGTTGAGGTTGCTGTAGGCGGTGGTGGTTGGGTTGGGCAGAGTTTGCATGGTCGGTTGGTAGGTTGTTCCTCTCTGCTTTTCAGATTGCCACAGATGGTGCGCGTTTGGGCGATGGGGGTGCCGGTGCCTCGTGCCGGTCACGGGGTGGCGCAAGCCCAGCTATCGCCCCTCCCCCTGCAAGCCGGCAGCCCCTGACAGTTAAGTTGCCTCACTCTGCTGTGCCATAATGGGTATCAAACAACGATTCTGTCAGTTAAATCCCCTGCGGTGCGTAAATCTGATGCTAGGCAAAATACTCGGTGGGCGCTACTCGATCGCTAGCCACTTGGGAGGGGGCGGCTTCGGCACCACCTTCGTCGCTGAGGACAGGCATTTACCCGGAACCCCCCGCTGCGTCGTCAAACAGCTCAAGCAGGCAACGGCTGGCAACCCACTTTTATGGGAAACCGCTCGGCGTTTGTTCAACCGGGAAGCCGAAGTTTTGTACAAGTTAGGGAACCACGAGCAAATCCCCCGACTTTTCGCTCATTTTGAAGAAGAACAGGAGTTTTATCTAGTTCAGGAATTCATTCAAGGACATGAGCTGCGGCGGGAATTGCGTGCCGGTGAAAAGTTAAGCGAAGCTCAGGTGATTGGAATTTTGCAGGAAATTCTAGAAATCTTAGCCTTTGTCCACCTGCAAAATGTCATCCACCGGGATATCAAGCCGTCTAATATCCTGCGGCGCTGGCGAGATAACAAGCTGGTTTTGATTGACTTTGGCGCAGTCAAGCAAATCAGCACTCAGGCGCTCAACTCGTCAGGTCAGACGAGCTTATCGATTGCCATCGGCTCACCCGGCTATATGCCAAACGAACAGCTAGCCGGGAAGCCGCGCTTTAGCAGTGACATTTTTGCAGTGGGAATAATTGCTATACAAGCCCTCACAGGGATAAATCCCAAGGAATTGCCAGAAGATCCGAGAACCTGTGAAATCGTCTGGCGCGATCTGGTACAGGTTAGCTCGGATTTTGCAGATGTTTTAGACAAAATGGTGCGCTATGATTTCCGCCAGCGTTACCAATCTGCGGTAGAGGTGCTGCAAGCCCTCAATTCTGTACTGTCAATTCCCTTTACTCCCAGCACCGCCATACCTGTAACACCTGAAAATCCCAATCTTGGCTCACTCCCAACTGCATCGGTTGTTCCAGGCACTCTCAGTTTTGAAGAGAAAGCAGACTCCCCTCAGCGCCGCCAAAGCTCTGTGAGGAGTCGAATCGCGCTCGCTCAAGGTGATATTACTCTACAACAGGTTGATGCTATCGTCAACCCTACCGATCCATACTTTTCCGGCGGTGGTAATACAGATTATGCCATTCACCGTGCGGCTGGTCCTGGGCTTCGAGAAGAATGCAGCCGGCTAGGCGGCATCGCCACAGGTGAAGCCAAAATTACCCGTGGCTATAACCTCCCCGCACGGTGGGTTATTCATACTGTGGGTCCCATCTGGGAAGGGGGCAATTATCAAGAGGATCAGAAGTTGGCTCAATGCTATCGAAACTGTTTGGCATTGGCAGAACAATACTCTATACGGACAATTGCTTTCCCAGCAATCAGCACCGGCACCTATGGTTTCCCGATTCAGCGAGCCGCAAGAATCGCTGTTACGGAAGTCAAGTTTTTTATTGAAAACAATACCTCTGTTGAGAAGGTAATATTCGTTAGCTTTGAGCGAATGGCTTACAATTGTTATGTGACTGCTGTCAAGGAAATTCTGGGATAGAAAAGTAGGGTGCGTAAAGCCCCGAACGCATCCTACTACGGAGTAGTAGGGAACGCGGAACGCACCCTACATCTCTATTCCTGGTCGGGGAAAACCCACTTTGGCGGTGCCGTGAGTTTCTTTCTCAGCGCTTCCTGAGCAATCTCGATCATCTGATCTAGCGAAGTGTCGCTGATGAACTTTGACGCCTCTGCGGCGTACCCCTGGTTCGGGCATTTGTCACCCAAAATGCAGCCGTTGACGCAATCAATAGCACAGTTAATCTTATTTGACACTGTTCCCTCCTGTTTCTAATTTCAGAACCGGCAGCTGGCGGATTTTTCAGGCTTGCCGGCAAAAAAGCCGCTTGCCTG
>CAZJNL010000698.1:0-3618 GCA_964546515.1 uncultured Oscillatoria sp. | reverse complement strand
GAGCAGTTTTTTTATCTGGAGAATATTGCCTCTAGTGTTCTCGTCAGCGAACAGCAGCTGCCCCACCTGCACCAGCTGCTGTTAGAAGCTGGCAAAATTCTGGATATTGAGCCGCCCCAGCTTTATGTGCGCCAGCATCCGGTTCCCAATGCCTATACTTTTGCGATGCGGGGGCGGCAACCTTTTATTGTCCTGCACACTTCTCTGATTGAGCTGCTAACACCGGCAGAGATTCAGGCGGTGATCGCTCACGAACTCGGACACCTCAAGTGCGACCACGGGGTTTATCTAACGCTGGCCAACTTGATGGTGCTGGCAGCGGGCCAGCTGCCTTCTTTGGGCGGTTCGATCGCCCAAAGTCTGCAAGCTCAACTTATGGAATGGTTGCGCTGTGCGGAATTTACTTGCGACCGCTCGGCTCTGCTGGCCACCCAAGACCAGAAGGTGGTGATCTCTCTGCTGATGAAGCTTGCCGGCGGTTCCCCAACTCTGGCACCGCAGCTGAATGCTGACGCTTTTCTGGCTCAAGCTCGCGCTTACGATGAAACCGGCAGCAGCCAGCTGGGCCAACTGCTGAAGCAGGCCCAGACGGCTGGCCTGACTCACCCGCTGCCGGTGCTGCGGGCCCGAGAAATTGACCGCTGGGCGAGCAGCAAAAATTATGAATCGCTGTTGCAAAATCGGAAAGTTGTGTATAATGAGAAGAACGAACCCAAGGGCGGGTGGCGAAACTGGTAGACGCATTAGACTCAAAATCTAACGCCGAGAGGCATAAGAGTTCGATTCTCTTCCCGCCCACTCCTGAAAAGGGGCCAAGCACACTGCCCGGCTGGGGGAACCCCTCACCCCCCAGCCCCCTCTCCCACAAGGGGAGAGGGGGAGCAAGAGAGGGAAGGGTTGCCAGCCTTTTGACGTCCCATAGGCGTCTTGGCGTAGCACAGGCGTCTCGCCTGTGCCTAATGTATTTTCTAAATTTAATGGGGTAAGGACAATGGCTCAACGACTGAAAAGCTGGGAGTCGCCTCGCCGCGAGGGGCGGAACTCCAAGGGTAAAGGTGGCGCAGCACGAGCGAGACAGCTCAAGAAGCAGCAGCAGATGATGCGGAACAAGCTGAAAGGGGAAACCCAAAGCAACAATCAAGGAGGGAAGAGGATATCGGTTCTCTTCCCTTTTTGTTTGCCGGTTGCCGGTGGCCTTCTGGAACAGCTGGCCATCCTGAGGTGGGCCCACAAATCTGTTCTTGGCAAGCCCTTTAGTGCTTTAGGGCGCTAAAGCGCGGCTGGCCCAGCAGACTGCACGTCCGATATTTTAAACATTGTTAAAATTCCCCCCCACCAACGCCATCAGGCAGTATAATAGACAAAAAATATTCAATTCAGAAAAATGGCTTTAGGAATTGAAGATCAGGGTCGCAAATTTATCACCACGGAGCCGGTGGGGGCAACTGCGAACGGTGCGGCTCAGAAAGTTTGGGATGCTGTCCGCAGCGCCTTTGCAGACAGGAACTGTGTCGGGTACTGGCGCTATCCTATTTTTGCGAAGGCGGGAGAGATTAGCAAGGAGCCTGACATCCTGATTGCCGATAGAGAGCTGGGCGCGATTGTTATTGAGGTGAGCGGTGTCACCATTGACCAAATTGCGGAAGTAAACGGCGAGCAGTGGAAGTTTAAAAACACTGAAAACAACGCGGAAAACCCCGCCCAACAAGCGAAAAACCAGCTATTAGCTTTGCTGGCATACTGCGACCGCGAACCGGCAATCTGGCGCCAAGTCACCGGGCGCTCTCTCGTGGCGCTACCTCTAATTACAGAGGAACAGTGGAAGCAAAAAGGCTTTGATAAATTGCCCAACTGTCCGCCGGTTATTTTCCAAGATCAACTGGGCAAAACCGGCTTGCTGGAGCGCATTCAAAAAGCCCCTCTCGCCGTTGCGGGAGAAACTCTGAATGACGAACAGTGGGTGGTTGTGGGTTCTGTGATTGGCGGAGCGCCGGTGCTGAAAAAACCTCCCAGAAACGCTGATTCTACCAACAGCAAAAGCCGCTCTGGCGTTATGGCTAGTTTGGAAAAACGGCTGTCTGAATTTGATTTTCATCAAGAGCATATCGGTAAAGAAATCCCTCCGGGACCTCAGCGGATTCGCGGTATTGCCGGTTCGGGAAAAACTGTGCTGCTGTGTCAGAAAGCCGCTCACATGCACCTGAAACACCCCGACTGGGATATTGCGCTGGTGTTTTTCACTCGCACTCTCTACGATTTGATAACCGGGTTGGTAGACAGGTGGGTGCGCCGGTTTAGCGGCGGTGACGTTCAGTACGATCCCAGCACTAACCAGAAGCTGCGCGTTCTTCACGCTTGGGGAGCTAACGAGCAACCCGGTTTGTACGGGACGATTTGCGAATTCCACGGCATTCGGCGGCGAACTGTTAGAGACACCTCGGAAAGAGCACCTAACCGGGGATTAGCAGACTTGTGCAAGCGGCTGCTGGAAGAGATAAAAATTGAACCTCTCTTTGATGCGATTTTAATTGATGAAGGGCAAGATTTAGTAGCAGAAGATAATTTAAAATATCAAGACAAGCAAGCGATTTACTGGCTGGCTTATCAGGCTTTGCGACCGGCTGACCCGCAAAATCCAGAGGAGCGGCGCTTGATTTGGGCTTACGACGAAGCGCAAAGTTTAGATAGCTTGGCAGTCCCAAAGGCTAAGGAGGTATTCGGCGATAATTTGAGCAATCTCTTGAGCAAGCAACCGCAATACCCCGGCGGGATAAAAAGGTCGGAAGTGATGCGCCGGTGCTACCGCACTCCGGGTCCGATTCTCACCGCCGCTCACGCAATCGGCATGGGATTGCTGCGCCCAGAGGGTATGCTCGCCGGCATCACCAATCAAAAAGCTTGGAAAGAAATCGGCTACGAAGTCGTGGGAAATGGCAAGTTTATTTCTGGCCGGCAAATTACCCTCCGCCGTCCGCCTGAAAACTCACCGAATCCGATTCCCCAGCTTTGGGGCAAAGAGGTATTGGAGTTCAAAACCTACAATTCCCGTCAGGAAGAAATGACGGCTCTTGCTGAAAACATCACCCACAACCTCCAGAATGACGGTTTCAAGCCCAGCCGCGATATTTTGGTCGTCATTTTAGGCTCTCTTTCCGAGGCAATCGAATTAGAAACTCAGGTGGCCGGTTTCTTAATAGAACAGGGCATTGATGTTTATATTCCGACTGCTTTGCAATTGAACGACCTGCTCCCTGAATGGCCAAACAATAACCCGGATAAATTCTGGCACGATGGCGGCGTTACCGTATCTCGCATCAACCGGGCAAAAGGACATGAGGCTGATATGGTGTATGTGGTTGGCTTCGATCATGTCGCTCGAAATGAGGATAATGTGAATCTCCGCAATCAGCTGTTTGTGGCTTTAACGAGAGCGCGGGGATGGGCAACTCTCAGTGGCATTGGCAGCTATCCCATGTATGAGGAAATGCGAAAAGTGATAGCGAGTGGGGACACTTTTACCTTTACCTACAAGCGCCCGCCGAAGCGAGATATCGGTGAGGGAGAAGGGATTTAATTCCTCGATCTTGGGGGGAGCATCCCCTTTTTGCAAAGATTTTC
>CAZJNL010000697.1:0-3620 GCA_964546515.1 uncultured Oscillatoria sp. | reverse complement strand
AACGCCTAGGCGGATGACCATTGATGAGCGCACCGTCACAGCATAGAGCGTAATCGCGAGCAAAGTCCCCACCAAGGCTTCGGTCAAAGCCACATCCGCCGCTCCCAAAATTGAATAGCTCAGTACCGCCATTGCACCCAATATGCCGCGCACGATCAGGGCATAGTACGGATTGGACTGAAGTAGCAACATGCCAGCCGCCAAAGGCAGCAGGGCAATGATGACATAGATATAGGGATCACTCATGGTTGTCGTTTCCACTAGAGCAATATGCCAGCACATACCCCAGCATCGTATTCCACATTGCCAAGGAAATAATGGCGAGGACGAGCAAGGGCCATTCCCTGGGGAGCTTCAGAAGCAGTCCTAACAGAATAGCCATCGGTCCGAGGGTATCCGCCACAGAAAGACTGTGGAGCTTGAAGAATACCGAGCGCTCGCGGAGCAAATGGGAAGTCCCCCAAAACGAGAAGAAAATTCCTAACCCGATACAGAGATAGCCAAACAGGTCGATCATCAGTCACTCAGTCGTTTAAGTATATGTGCTAATAGCATTAAGCCGGCATTGCCCACACTCAGGACAATCACCCCAACCACACCGATCATCCAGTCATCGCGCAAGACGGATACGACTAAAATCATAATTGATGCCTTAGTCGAAATACTGCCCAGCGCCAGCATTTTCTGCCAGACATCATCATTTTTCCATACCGTATAGATGGGGATGAGCAGGGCAAGAATCATGGCCATCAGTACCAAATTCAGGATTAAGTTCATGGCTTTTTCCTCCGCCGCACCCAGTGGACTTCGTACCAGCCCTCTTCGTGATATTTCAAAACAATGCTCTTGGGCGTAAAGGTAATGAGGAATATATCTAAGAACACCAGTCCAGGCGAACGCTGCGGTGGCACCCGTTCCATCGTTACCTCTTCTGCGTTATGGGGACGGAAGATGATTTCAAATGCCTCCACATACGCTTTGGGAATCGCCATCAGGCTCTCAACCAGCGCCCGCAGCCAGTCGTTGAGCGAGCCCCTGATTTTGTGGTTGTGGGGCAACAGGAGGGCGACGCTCACACCGATAATGATATTTGGCCAACTCAGATTGGCCGTGAGCAGAAACCAGATCGCCAGTCGCAATATCAGATTTAGATATCCAATCATGTCAGTGCCTCACTGCCACCCAGAAGAGCAGGATTGAAATCAGACTCATCACGCCGAGCAAATCCTCGAATTTCTCGAATATGCGGGGCAGCTTGATTGCCACTCGCCGCACAATCAAAAGATAAGCCAGCCAGCCGGCACCGATAATGGCGACCGCCTTTAGGGTATTCTCAAGGTTGTATGCCTTGTAATACACGAGGTTGGCCACAACCAGCCCATCCAGCAATAATATCACACCCAGCCAGAACCCAAGTCTTAACTCCCCTCGCTGTTCTGGAAACGCATGGGGCAGGAATATAAATTTGGCAAAGGATATGGCCGTCCCCACCGCCACAACGTTCATGGCGATCTCTTGCCAAGGCAACAGGTTTTTCATGGTTAATACCTTGGCCCCAAAGCCAGACAGCAAGGGGAAGCCAGAGATTGAGAACCCTGCGATGACGAGGGCAAACCAGAGGTAGGTATTGATTGGCTTGTGTTGCAGTTCCTTGAAGTTTCGAGTCGGCAAAGCGCCCGCCAGCATAAACAGTGCCGATTTAACCAAGCCATGCGTCAGGGCATAAAAGCCCCCCACGTCAGGCGCGGCGAGGATAAAACCCAGTTGCGAAACTGTGTGAAAGGCCAGCATGCGCTTGGTATCTTTTTCAAACACAGCATAAGAAACGCCCAACATCGCCGTTGCCAAACCGAAGAAGCGAATGACGGGATTAATCTCTTCGAGCAGGAGAGCGCAACGCACCAGGGGAAAGACACCGGCTTTGACCACAATCCCCGACAGCAGCGCCGAAACGGGCGTTTCCGATTCCGAGTGGGTCATCGGCAGCCACAGTCCCGATACAAAGATCCCGCCCTTGGTCAGGAGTCCCATAAAGATGAGGGCGAGCGCTTCTGGGGGCGAACCGCGCAACCCCTCAAAAGTGAAGGAATGATGCGCCTGATACACCAGCACTGCGCCCACCAGATAAAACAGCATTGCTATGTTGCTGACAAAGAGATAGCGCAAGGCCACCCAAATCGAGCGGTCGCTTCTCGGATAGCCAATTAAGACACAGGCGGCAATCCCGCTTACCTCTAGCGCCACATACAAACTAATAAAATCCGTGCAGACAAACGCGGCATTCAGGCTGCCATGCAGAATAATCATCTGGCCATAAAAGAAAGCCGTCTTGCCGGTTTGCCAGCAGTAGAGAGTGACTGCCGCTGTCACCAGTGCGTTGGTCACGATAAAGTAACCGCTCAACTGATCGGCGAATAGTGTCACGCCAAAATTATCGAGTAATTTCAGGGACACCGGCGACTGGACAAATAGCTCTAACCCATACGCGAGCGAGGCAGTGGCTGTCAGCATCGCCAGGTAGCGGTCGATCTTCGGGAATATAAAAATGATGAAGCCGGTCAAAAAGGGGAAGACGATAAATGCGATTGTAAGGGTATTCATGGCGCATTATTATTTTCGATCTCGTGGCTTTCCAAGGTGGGATTATCCTTGGACAGTTTTATGACACCTACTAACATTAAAGATTGAATCGAAAACCCAATCACGATTCCCGTTAAGATGACCGCTTGGGGAACTGGGTCGGCATAAGTCACATTTTCAGCTCTTCCGATAATGGGTGTAAATAAACCTGCTCGCGCTGCCACGATTACGTAATAGGCAATCACCCCCGTACTCATGACATCCATTGAGACGATCTTCATGAGCAGATTCTTTTTAAAGATGGTGCCGACAAATCCGCACAATATAGTGGCGAATGCGAAGGCTTCTAAGATTAACATGGGAATTGTCTTTTGGGTAAGGAGTGGCTGTATGATACAGTGAATTGTACCGATTATACAAGAGATCGCTCTGAATAAGGAAGCCTGGGCCTGGGCTAAACCATAAAAAAAATTTTGGGTTTACCCAGGAAGGTTTCTATAGTTCATCAGCCCAGATATAGGGCGTCTAAATGATTCGCGCAACCTCCGTGGGTAGGGGCAGCCACGGGGGGACTGCCCCTACAGGAATTGTCTATAATATTTAGACGCGCTATAGTTATTAGCTAAAAGCTCTAACCTGTAAGGAGCGAAAATTTTTATGGGTTAGCTCCTTATTCCCAAACCGTCTTGGTTCTACCGCGATTTGAGTTTCTTGACGCTCTTGGAGATATCGTCCTGATCAGAAAATCTGACTTTAGTGGCCAACCGCTTGGCCGGTGCCCGATCCTGAGTCAGGTGAACTGGCTCCCTGACGCTAACCCTCCTTTTTACCAAAACCACAGCATTCACACAATCATACCACCCAGGATCGCCAGTACAAGAGCTCAGGTGAGGAAAGTTGCTTCTTCAGGCGGGGAGGGATTTGCGCTCTGGAGATCGTAGCTCGCGCCAGCTGTTATTTCGGGGGGGTGACGGTTGTCGGTGAACCTGAAACGGCACTCTTGCTTCGGTTTCCCGTAATTCCGCATGCGGTTAACCTCA
>CAZJNL010000696.1:0-3622 GCA_964546515.1 uncultured Oscillatoria sp. | reverse complement strand
TTGGGCATTGGGCATTGGGCATTGGGCATTGGGCATTGGGCATTGGGCATTGGGCGCAATCTCAGGCGCTTGACATCAGGCAACAGAAGTGATATAATATTTTGCAAATTTTAACAAGGCACTGATTGCCAGGGATTCACCGGCAGAAGGGGCGGGTTTGTCCGACCTATCTGCGGGTGGCAAAGGATATCTGTAAACCCGCCCCTACTTTCAGTCTGCCGGCAATCACCCAAAGCAAACACCGGCATTCCCCACAGACCCAAGTTACAGCAGTCTATCATAAAAAAGTTGGATGCTCCCGATTAACAACTAGCCATTAACAAACCCATGACTAGAAAAATCCTGCTCACATCCTTTGACACCTGGCTCCCCCATCACAAGTCTAACTCATCAGACGATTTATTAGAAAAAATTTCCCAACTCCACTTTCCCGGCGATTCCCTGACATTCTTGCGGAAGCTGCCGGTGGATTTTCAGCTAGCGCCAAATCGCGTTCTCTCTCAAATAAACGCCCTCAAACCTGATGCTATCATCTGCTGCGGCATGGCAGAATCGCGAGAAAAATTAACCGTAGAGTCCCGCGCCAAGAATGGATACGAGGTGATTAAGGCAGCGGCTGACATTGAAGGGTTAGTGGAGAATTTAGCCGCAACAGAGATAAGCCACGAAGCGGGCAAATTCGTCTGTGAGGGGCTTTACTATTCAGTTCTCAAGCACCTGCGCGACCGGCAGCTGCCAAGCCGGTGCGTCTTTGTCCACGTCCCCCGCCTAGACGGGAAAAATTCTCAGCAGTTGCAAGCGGACTTCTTATCAATTCTACAAAGAATGAAACGGTTGTAGGGGAAAGGGAGGAGTGCAGGTGCCGACTTTTGTTACGAAATTTATACCGCTGAGAGGGAGCCGCAGCCTTGGCTTACAATCAAGGGATACCGCTAACCGCGAGGGCCAGTTGAGGAACGGCGCAGTGCAGGAATTGAAGACTGCCGGTGAGATGTAGCGGTTAATTTACTCCTATAGTTGAAAAAGTCGGACGGCTAAAAGTGCGATTTGATACATATGACCCAGGGGACTTCTACGATGAACTGTTTTTGGCTAAGGGCAAACCCCGCCCAGAAGCTATTCCCTTGATAGAAAAAATCAATTCCCTGTGTGAGGGGGAACTCAAGCAGCGACAGCAGGCGGCGCAAATCGCCCTGTTTAAGCTAGGCGTCACCTTCAGTGTCTACGGCGACAGTCAGGGTACGGAGAGAATCTTTCCCTTTGACATCATTCCCCGCATCGTGTCTGCCGGCGAGTGGGCGTGGCTGGAGCGAGGGCTCAAGCAGCGCATTCACGCGCTGAACCTGTTTATAGCAGACATATACGACCAGCAGAGGATTCTCGACGACGGCGCAATCCCCAGAGAGCTGATATACTCGGCGAAGGGGTTTCTCAAACCCTGCGTCGGGTTGAAGCCGCCCGGAGGGATTTGGTGTCACATCACCGGCACCGATTTGGTGCGCGACAAAGATGGCCAGTGGTACGTCCTGGAAGACAACCTCCGCTGTCCATCCGGCATTTCCTATGTGCTGGAGAACCGGCGGGTGATGAAAAGCACCTTCCCGCAGGTGTTTCGGACAATGGAGATTCAGCCGGTGCACGAATACCCCAGCCACCTGCTGGACACCTTGCTGACTCTGGCACCGGCAAATTTAGCCGACCCCACCGTCGTGGTTCTCACTCCGGGAATTTACAACTCCGCCTATTTCGAGCATTCCTTCCTCGCCCAGCAGATGGGGGTTGAGCTGGTGGAGGGGCGGGATTTAGTAGTGGCGGACGGTTACTTGCAGATGCGCACCACCAAAGGGCTCAAGCGAGTAGATGTGGTTTACCGGCGCATCGATGACGACTTCATCGACCCAAAAGTCTTCCGCCCAGACTCCCATCTGGGGATTCCTGGCGTCATGGAAGTCTATCGAGCCGGTCGCGTGGCCATTGCCAACGCCCTGGGGACGGGAGTGGCAGATGATAAAGTCATCTACGCCTATGTGCCTGAGATGATTCGCTACTATCTGGGCGAAGACCCAATTTTGCCCAACGTCCCCACTTATATGTGTTGGGAGGCAAAGCAGCAGGAGCATGTTTTGGCGAATCTCGACAAATTGGTGGTGAAAGCAGCCAACGAATCCGGCGGTTACGGGATGCTAGTCGGACCCCACGCCTCCCCCGAACAGCGGCAAGAATTTGCCAAGCGGATTCAAGCCAACCCCCGCAACTATATTGCCCAGCCCACCCTTTGCCTGTCGCGAGTTCCCACCATTGTAGACGACAATTTTGAAGGCTGCCATGTGGACTTGCGGCCTTATATTCTCTATGGCAAAGATATCTGCGTCAATCCAGGCGGCTTAACCCGCGTGGCGCTGAAAAAAGGCTCTTTGGTGGTTAATTCCTCTCAAGGCGGGGGGAGCAAGGATACTTGGGTACTCACTCACTGAATTTTGGATTTTAAACCGCAGAAGTACCAGGATGTGCGCAGATAACATCCAATTCATCTGCGTTTATCAGCGTGCATCTGCGGTTGCAAAAATATAAAATATCCAATCGCTTATGCTCAGTCGCGTTGCTAATTCAATTTACTGGCTCAACCGCTATGTGGAGCGGGCGGAGAATATTGCCCGCTTTATTGATGCGAATCTGAATCTGATACTGGACTCGCCCACCGGCGTTGCCCAGCAGTGGGAGCCTTTGGTGGTGGTCACTGGCGATTTGCCGCTCTTTAAACAGCGCTACGGTAAGGGAACTGCAGAAAATGCGATTCAGTTCCTGACGTTTGACAGCAAATATCCCAATTCGATTCTGTCGTGCTTGCAGATGGCGCGGGAAAACGCTCGCTCGATTCGAGAGATTATTTCTTCGGAAATGTGGGAGCAAGTGAATGCGTTTTATCTGATGGTGAAAGAGGCTGACCCCGCACAGTCTTTAGCGGGGCTGCACGAATTTTTCACCCAGGTGAAACTGGCTAGCCACTTGTTTGCCGGCGTCATGGATGCTACAATGACTCACAATGAGGGCTGGCATTTCGGTCAGATGGGGCGTCTTTTGGAGCGTGCGGACAAGACCAGCCGCATCCTGGATGTGAAGTATTATATCCTGCTGCCGTCGGTGAAAGATGTGGGCACGACGCTGGATGAGATTCAGTGGATGGCTTTGCTCAGATCCGCGAGCGCCTACGAGATGTATCGCAAGTGCCAGCACCGGATTACGCCGATCGGCGTGGCGGAGTTTCTGATTTTGGATCGGGAGTTTCCCCGTGCGATTCGATTTTGCGTGTCAGGGGCGGAATACTCGCTCCACAAAATTACGGGGACGCCGCCCGGAACCTGGAGAGATTCCGTGGAAAGGGCGTTAGGGCGCTTGCGTTCGGAGCTGGATTATTTGACCATTGAGGAAATCATTCAAAAGGGGTTGCATGAATTTGTTTATGACGTGCAGCAGCAGGTGAATGGGGTAGGGAACGAGATTTTTAAGACGTTCTTTGCTTTAGAGCCGGTGCGGTAATTAACACCCCCATCCCCTCTCCCCAAATGGAAGAGGGGAGAAACAATCTAGTCTTTTTCTTACTCCCCCTCTCCCCTTGTGGTCG
>CAZJNL010000695.1:0-3629 GCA_964546515.1 uncultured Oscillatoria sp. | reverse complement strand
TATGCAGTACATGTTCGAATTGGTGGACATTGATTTTGAGGAAGATTTGCCGCCGCTGGATGAGGGGTACATTATAGCACAAATAGAGCAAATTTTGGCAGACCTGTCAAGAATTTTGGCAACAGTCGATCGGGGGGAATTGCTGCGCACCGGCTTGAAGGTGGCGATTGTGGGGCGTCCGAATGTGGGGAAATCCAGTTTGCTGAACGCTTGGAGCCGGTGCGACCGGGCGATTGTCACGGAGCTTCCGGGGACGACGCGGGATGTGGTGGAGTCCCAGCTGGCGGTGGGGGGGGTGCCGGTGCAGGTGCTGGACACTGCCGGCATTCGGGAGACGGCTGATGTTGTCGAGAAGATTGGGGTGGAGCGCTCGCGCCGGGTGGCTCTAGCCGCTGACTTGGTGCTGCTGACGGTTGACGCAGGTGCCGGTTGGACGCCGGAAGATGGGGAGATTTACGAACAGGTGCGCCACCAAAAGCTGATTCTGGTGGTGAATAAAATCGACCTGGTAGAGAGGGGAAATCTGGCAGCTGTACAGTACCCTGACACCATCGGCTGCGCTGTGGCAACCGCCGCCGCCCACAACCGAGGAATTGAAGACCTGGAAAAAGCTATCTTGGCAGCAGTGAACGCCGGCAACCTGCAAGCCGCTAATTTAGATTTTGCGATTAACCAGCGACAAGCAGCCGCTCTGACTCGCGCCAAAGCGTCTCTACAGCAAGTGAGCGCTACTATTGCGAATCAGCTGCCGCTCGATTTCTGGACGATTGACCTGCGGGGGGCGATTCAAGCGTTAGGAGAAGTCACCGGGGAGGAGGTGACTGAATCAGTTCTCGACCGGATTTTCAGCAGGTTTTGTATTGGGAAATAATTTGAATAAGTGGGCCGGTATGAATAAACTGACTGGTTTCAGTTTGCCGTAGTGCAGTAAGGCCAATGCCCAATGCCCCATCGCCCACTGCCCGAAATCGGTTTTGGCTAATACTGCTGAAGCTTGGTGAGCTGGAACTGCGCCTGGTTGTAGTTAGCCGTCAGCCCTTGCTCAGAATAGAGTTTTGCTGCTTGCTGAAAATCCTCAATCGCTTTGGACTCCTGTCCCAAGTTAGCGCGGACAAGACCCCGGTTGAAGTAGGCATTGGCAAACTTGGGCTTGAGCCGAATCGCTTGGGTGTAATCTTCAATTGCGCCCTGCTTATCTCCTAGGGTGGAGCGGACATTACCCCGACCGTTGTAAGCTTCGGCATATTTGGGATTTCGCCGCAGCGCTTGGTTGTAATCCTGAATTGCCCCGTTGTAGTCTCGGAGTTCATTGTGGGCAGCGCCAAGGCTGCTGTAGAATCTGGCATCGTTGGGGTCGATGCCAATTGCCCGGGTATAATCGTCAATCGCTCCTTTATAGTCTCCCAGGTTATAGCGGGTATTTCCCCGGTTGAGGTAGCCTTCCGCATCGTTGGGATTGAGCCGCACCGCCTCGATGCAATCCCCGAGGGCTTCTGAATACTTGCCGAGAATGCGCTGAGCACTGCACCGCAGGACGTAGGCGTCGGCGTAGTTGGGGTTGAGCTCAATCGCTTTGTTCCAGTCCTCAACCGCTCCCCGATACTCTTCCAGGTAGAAACGGACTTTACCGCGCTGGTAGTAGATTTGAGCGTCTTTGGGATTGAGCTGGAGCGCTTGGGTGAAATCCGCAAACGCTCCTTGCTTATCTCGGCTGTCAAACTTTTCCAGCCCTTGCTTGTAAAACTCCTTAGCCTTCAGCTGCGGCTGCAGGCTCGCCACCAGCCCACCCACCACAATCAAAGCAGCTGTCCCTGCCAAGATGAACCGGCCTTCTCTCCAAGTCAGGCGCTCCCGAATCTTGTGGGTAGAAGAAATTATCGCTGACTTTATCGCTGACTCGAGCGCTGACTTTACAGAAGAAACAGAAGAAGTTGTTGCGGGCGCTACAGGTGGCATCCTAAAGCTGACGCGGATTTTTCTCAGGTCAGCGAGCGCTTCAGAAGCCGACTGGTAGCGCCGCAGGAAGCCCGGAAGCACCATTTTGTCGATCGCGTCTGCTAGCTCGGCGCTCACCCGCACTCGCTCGCGCCAGAGGAGTTGACTGGTGTTGGGGCTGTCAGAACCTTGAATTCTTGTTAGCTCGTCAGCACTCATGCCGCTGAGCGCTTGAATAGCAATAATTCCCAAAGCGTAGATGTCACTGTTCAATCGGGGCTGGCCATGTAATTGTTCAAGCGGCATATAGCCGGGAGTGCCAACGACAACCGTCCGGATGAATTGCCCCTGAGCCATTTGAGCGCCGAGTGCTTTTACTGCCCCAAAGTCAATCAGAACTATTTTGCCGTCTAGGTGGCGTCGGATTAAATTCGACGGCTTGATGTTCTGGTGGCTCGCTCCGTGCCGGTGGGCGAATACCAAAATTTCTAACACTTCTGTCAAGAGGCTGATAACTCGGTCTTCACTCCAGGGTTGACCGGGGAAAAGCTCATGAGTTAAGGGATGCCCCGAAATGAATTCTTGAACTAAGTAGAATTCTTGATTTTCCTCTAGCTCTGCCAAAAGGGAGGGAATGCGGTCGTGCTGACCTAACTTTTCTAGGGTTTCTGCCTCTTTTTTAAACAGCCGGCGGGCAGTTGTGAGGAATTGAGGGGCGTTATTTACAGGGCGCAGTTGCTTTACCACACATGGGGAATGACCGGTACTCTTGATATCTTTTGCCAAATAGGTCTGCCCAAATGAGTCGCCGCCCAAGACTTGAACAATTTCATAACGTGACTGCAAAAGTTGACCAACCATAGCACAAACCCAACACTCTTTGGGTTGATTATGACATAAGATACGCACTTCCTGTCAGGGCGCAACGCTCTCCGGATGGAGCCAGACGCACCGAACCTGAGGGTGGGGAAGCTTCACGGCACGGCACCCCCACCGTGCTGGCGCGTCGTGCGCCTGTACCGGAGTGCCGCCCCTACGGTGCGCTCACCCGGTCTGTTCGGGCGACCTCGGCTTGGCTGCAGGCTTTTATGCGTGTTGGTGACAAGCATCACACAATCCCTCATAAATAATCACGGCTGCGTAAAGCTATCAATCACCAAGCGCTCTAGGATTTTGTCGGATATTAATCCTTAACAAGGGATAAGGCAAAGGCGATGGATTTGATGCTAGCCCTTAACCTGTAGTTTGTGTAAAGTTGACGCAGTTTGGAGGTTAAATGCGATTTTTACCTGCTGTTTTTAGAGTTTTGTTGCTGGCAGCCCCCGTTAAAGGTAGCGATTGCGCCAGTCCCCATCGCGGTTCCAGCCGGCGCGACAGGACTTCTTCCCTTCCCCCAACTATCTTGACAGCGCCGAATATTTAGTTTACCCTGGAAAAATACTGCCTTCAAATTCAGGGAAAAACGCAAATTTTCACAGCCGATTAGTCGCCGTCGGTTTGGGATCAATTCAGCGTTTGCCGGCGGCGGAATTATTTCCGCAGAATTGCTGGGAAAATCCCAGTTAGTGCCAGCCAGTGCGCCTGCTGTTGTCGTTTCAGACAAGATGCGCCCGCAAATCCCCTACGGTGTGGCCACCGGCGAGTTCACCGGCTCCAGTGCTGCGATTTGGAGCCGGTGTGACCGTCCCGCACGC
>CAZJNL010000694.1:0-3635 GCA_964546515.1 uncultured Oscillatoria sp. | reverse complement strand
GCCCCTACCCACGGAGGTTGTACGAATCATTTAGAACTGCTATAGTGGGTTCTGTCAATTGAAGAAACCAGTTAAAAGCGCGGCGGGACGCCCTAAATATCGCAGGCGGGACAGCCTAAATATCGCAGGCGTCCCGCCTGGGCTACAGCGGAGGAAAAAATGATTAAAATTCTTCACCTTTCGGATATTCACATGGGTAGCGGTTTCTCCCACGGACGGGTTAATCCAGTTACGGGGGGGAATACACGACTGGATGATTTTGTCAATACTTTGTCGAAATGTATTGACAGGGCGATTGGGGAGCCGGTGGATTTGGTGCTGTTTGGCGGGGATGCTTTTCCGGACGCAACGCCGCCGCCGCTGGTGCAGGAAGCGTTTGCGAGTCAGTTTCGCCGGCTGGCGGACGCGCAAATTCCTACGGTGCTGCGGGTGGGGAACCACGCCCAGCATTCGCACGGGCCGGGGGGGGCGAGTCTGTGCATTTACCGGACGCTGGGGGTGCCGGGGTTTATTGTGGGCGATCGCTTGGATATTCACCGCATCGAAACTCGCAATGGGCCGGTGCAAGTGATTACGCTGCCCTGGATTACGCGCTCGGCTTTGATGACAAAATCGGATACAGAAAAGATGTCTCTGTCTGATTTGAATCAGAAGTTGATTCAGCGCCTGGAAGTGGCTTTGGAAAGGCAAATCCGCCAGCTAGATCCGGAAGTGCCGGCGGTTCTGCTGGCGCATTTGATGGCGGATAAGGCGGAATACGGTGCGGAGCGGTTTCTGGCTGTGGGTAAGGGGTTCACGATTCCGATGTATCTGCTGGTTAGACCTTGCTATGACTATGTGGCGCTGGGTCACGTCCACCGGCACCAGAATCTGAATCCGTCTAATGACCCGCCGGTGATTTATCCGGGGAGTATTGAGCGGGTGGATTTCAGTGAGCAAAAGGAAGAGAAAGGCTATGTGATGGTTGAGCTGGAGCGGGGTAGGGCTGAGTGGGAGTTCTGTCCTTTGCAGGTGCGGGCGTTCCGGACGATTGAGGTGAATTTGTCGGAGGCGGCTGACCCGCAGGCGGCGCTGCACAAGGCGATCGCAAAGAAGGATATTAAGGATGCGGTGGTGCGGCTGATTTACAAAATCCGAAAGGAGCAATTGGATGGAATTGATAATGCGGCGCTGCACCGGGCGCTGAGTGAGGCGCACACCTATACGATTCAGCCGGAATTGGTGAGCGGGGAAGCTCGACCTCGGTTGCCGGAACTGGGTGCCGGTGCCAGTATTGACCCGCTGGAAGCGCTGAAAGCGTATTTGGCAAATCGGGAAGACCTCAAGGATATTGAGGCGGATTTGCTTTTGGCGGCGCAAAGTTTGCTGGAAGGTGAGGAGGCGGCGTAGCGGGAAAGTGCCGGCACCCGCAAGCCCGTGCGCTCGCACGCGCATCGTGCAGCGCTTGCTACAGTACCGGCTCTCCTGAGTGGGCCGGTTTAAATAAATGTAAAATCACCGGCTCCCAGAAACCAGGTGTGTTAAAGAAACCGGGTTTCTCTACCCGCCTTCCCTACCGCTAAATTGCAGCCGAATCTGCCAAAATTTCAATATCCTTGTCGCTCACCCCACTGAGTGGGCGGATAAACGAACAGCAGTTTCTATGGCCTTATATTCTCGGCTCAAGCGATTTTTACTGGGCCAATCCCTACCGACTAGCGCTCACACTGAGGAGCGATTGAGCAACGCCGCAGCGCTGGCGGTTCTTTCTTCGGATGCGCTCTCGTCTGTTGCCTACGCTACAGAAGAAATCCTGCTGGTTCTGGTAGCTGCCGGCAGTGCTGCTCTCGGTTGGTCTTTGCCCATTGCTTTTGCGATTGTCCTGCTGCTCTCCGTGGTTGTGCTTTCCTACCGGCAGACCATACGAGCCTATCCCAAAGGCGGCGGCTCCTACATTGTCGCTCGCGAAAACCTGGGTCTTTTACCGGGTTTAATAGCAGGGGCTTCGCTGATGATTGACTACATCCTGACAGTAACGGTCAGTGTTTCTGCCGGCACAGCCGCCCTCACCTCAGCGATTCCCGCACTGCAAAAGTTCACCGTAGAGCTGTGCGTGATTTTCATTTTCTTACTGATGGTAGCGAATCTGCGGGGCGTCCGGGAGTCTGGAAAGCTTTTTATGATTCCTACTTATGCCTTTGTGGGGAGTATTTTTGTCCTGATTGGCATGGGTCTATACCAGCACGCCACCGGACACATTCCGCCGCCCGCTCGCGCAATTACAGGGGTCGAGCCGGTGAGTTTATTTCTAATTTTGAGATCCTTTTCTGCCGGCTGTACCGCCCTGACAGGGGTGGAAGCCATATCGGATGGGGTCTTAGCGTTTAAGCCTCCCGAGTGGAAAAATGCCCGTCTGACACTGCTGTACATGGGTGGGATTCTGG
Organism: uncultured Oscillatoria sp.; assembly: GCA_964546515.1. Classification (GTDB taxonomy): domain Bacteria; phylum Cyanobacteriota; class Cyanobacteriia; order Cyanobacteriales; family Oscillatoriaceae; genus Oscillatoria. The sequence goes on along the minus strand of CAZJNL010000694.1, from coordinate 1,212 downwards.
GGGCGATGTTTTTGGGAATCACTTACCTGGCCAACGTTTATCACATTATTCCAGCAGAGGGACAAACTGCGGTTTCTCTGTTGGGACGGCAAATTGTAGGCAATAGCCCGTTTTACTACTTTATCCAAGTTGCCACGCTGTTAATCTTACTCTTAGCAGCCAATACCAGCTTTGCCGACTTTCCCAGACTGTGCTATTTCCTAGCTCGCGATGGGTTTCTGCCCCGGCAATTAGCGCTGCTGGGCGATCGCCTCGTCTATTCCAACGGCATTGTTTTGCTCAGCCTCTGCGCTGCTTTGCTGATTGTTATTTTCCGAGGGCAAGTGAACGCAGTTATCCCCCTTTATGCTGTGGGCGTGTTCACTTCCTTTACTCTGTCCCAAGCTGGGATGGTCGTTCACTGGTTCAAAGAGCGGACATCCGGATGGCGTGCTAGCGCCCTTATGAATGGCTTGGGTTCCCTTGCTACGCTTGGCGTGCTGGGCGTGATCGTGACAACTAAGTTCCGGTTAGGAGCTTGGTTAGTCGTGGTGGCAATTCCTGTGCTGGTGAGCTTGTTCTTGGCGATTGGCCGTCACTATCAATATGTGGCAGCACGCCTCAGCATTCAGGGCGTACCGCCTCGGAGTTATATCCCCAGACCTAAAGCAGAGGTCGTCACTCACCCCGCAGTAGTTGTGGTAGGGCAACTGAACCGGGGCACACTAGAAGCTCTCGATTACGCCCGCAGCATTGCAGATGAAATTGTTGCCGTCCATGTTGATATTGGCTCTACAGACCGGGAAAAACTGCAACAGCGATGGCAGCATATGGTGTCAGATATTCCTTTGGTAATTTTGGACTCGCCTTATCGCTCATTGGTGTCGCCCCTCGTCAACTTTGTCCGGGAGTTTGAAGCCCGTTCACCGGGCGTTTTTTGTACGGTGATTATTCCGGCTTTTGTCACCCGCAACTGGTGGGAGGGTCTGCTGCACAACCAAACAACTTTGTTCTTGAAGGCAGCTTTGGTGGCAAAGAAAAGTCGCGTTGTCACCACGGTTAGATATTACTTGTAATGTGCCGGTCGGCTGTTCCCTAAGGGAGCAGCCCTCTCACGTGTGAGGGAGAGGTTCTGCATATTTTTCCCCTCTCCCACCCGTTCTATCTGCTTTAGAATCCTTTATAGCGTTTCTCACATAGCGTGCGGTACATTTTTCGCTTTCGCCCTGTATC
>CAZJNL010000693.1:0-3637 GCA_964546515.1 uncultured Oscillatoria sp. | reverse complement strand
CTTTACCTGCAAGAACAAATCCAAGCCGACTTAAACTATTTCGAGCATGGAGTGGGCTTGCTGGAAAAGATGCTCGGTGCCATCCGAGGCATGGTAGAAATTGAACACGCTGAGCGCGAGCGCCACCTGCAAGACACAATCGGGTGGCTGGGGATTGGCATCGGTACGGCGGCGGTGGTTGGCTCCAGCAGCGCCCACTTAACACCGGCAAATCCCATCCAACCGCCCTTGACTTCTGACACCCTCCATCCCTTCACCGCCTCCGCACTCGCTAGCGTTCTCGGAGGCATCGCAGCGGGGTGGGTGGCGAGGTTGTTCCTCCAGCGCCGCCGAGGAAAGGCTGGCAAAAAATAATCCCAAATCCGCCTGAAACCTGCCGGTCATTCAACCCCCCTCCCCGGAGCGCGAAGAGGGGGCGTTGGCAATCAGGTTTCTGTTGGCTAATTGAGATGTCCGCTTCGGGTTACCGCTCCACCTTCACGCCTTTCCAAAACGCCACATACCCTTCGATATGCTTGGCTTTATCCTTGGTTGCCGGATAGTACCAGGCGGCATCTTTATTGACCTGACCGTCAACTTGGATGCTGTAGTAACTGGCAACCCCTTTCCAAGGACAGGTGGTGTGCGTGTTGCTGTCCTGGAAATACTGGCGGTTGATGGCATCCGGCGGAAAATAATAATTGCCTTCCACGACTTGGCATTTGTCGCTTTCGGCTATAACTGCTCCGTTCCACACGGCTTTCGGCATTGCTGACTCCACTGAAAACTGCACTCAACATTCTACCCGATAGCCTGCAAATAGTAAACCCCCCTCGCAATTTTGCCTAGGAGTATTTTTGCTTTTGAACCGTCCCGCAGATTAACTAGCGGATATCTGCGTTAATCTGCGGTTTTAGCCAATCTAACTGCCATCTAAAATCCAAGTCCTTGCCCGCAGAAATTAGGCTGCTATTTTAACATAAAGAGGCCAATTTATCATGGGTAACAGCTCAAATTAAATTTTCTTGGGGGGGCTGACCATTTGCAGATAAAATAGGTGGAAGGTAAACGACTAATTCAGGTCAATGTCAGCAAACTTCCCGCCAGCGGCGCGAGAGCCGTCCTCTCTAGAGCAAGCACTCAAACAGTTTTTTGGCTACGACAGCTTCCGTCCGGGCCAGCGGCAAATCGTAGAAGACGCGCTGCACAACCGGGATTTGCTGATTGTCATGCCCACCGGCGGGGGCAAGTCCCTCTGCTTTCAGCTGCCGGCGCTGCTAAAACCGGGCCTAACAGTAGTGGTGTCGCCCTTGATTGCCCTAATGCAAGACCAAGTGGAAGCGCTGCGCAATAACGGCATTGGCGCGACCTTTCTCAACAGCACCCTCAGCTGGCAAGCGGAGCTGCGAGCCAAAGAAGCCATTCTCAACGGTCGGGTCAAACTCCTCTACGTCGCCCCGGAACGCTTGCTGAGCGAGAAATTCATGCCTTTTCTAGAACAGGTGGACTCCGAAATCGGAATTAATGCCTTCGCCATCGACGAGTGCCACTGCGTTTCCGAGTGGGGTCACGACTTCCGCCCAGAGTACCGGCAGCTGCGGCAGTTGCGCCGGCGCTATCCCAAGGTGCCGCTGATGGCACTCACCGCCACCGCCACCGATCGCGTCCGCACTGACATTATCCAGCAGCTGGCTCTGCGGCAACCGGTGACTCACGTCGCCAGCTTCAACCGGCCCAACCTTTACTACGAAGTCCGCCCCAAGCACCGGCAGTCCTACTCAGAACTGCTGCAGATAATCCGGACTGCCGGCGGTAGCGGTATCATCTACTGCCTCAGCCGCAAGAAAGTGGACGAACTCGCCTTTAGATTGCAAAACAGCAACATTTCCGCCTTACCCTACCACGCTGGGATGAGCGACGAAGAGCGCAGCGTCAATCAAACCCGATTCATTCGCGATGACGCGCAAGTCATGGTGGCCACAATTGCCTTTGGCATGGGCATCAACAAGCCAGACGTGCGCTTTGTCGTCCACTACGACTTGCCGCGCAACTTGGAAAGCTATTACCAAGAATCCGGACGCGCCGGCAGGGATGGGGAACCGGCGAAATGCACGCTCTTTTTCAGCTACGGCGATTTAAAGACGATTGAGTACCTGATCGACCAAAAACCCGACCCGCAAGAGCAGCGTATCGCCCGCCAGCAGCTGCGCCGCACGATTGACTATGCCGAAGGTACGGACTGCCGGCGCACCATCCAGCTGAGTTATTTCGGAGAGCAATTTCCCGGAAACTGCGGCAACTGCGATAACTGCCGCTATCCCAAGCCGGTGGAAGACTGGACAGTTGAGGCGCAGAAGTTTCTCTCCTGTGTGGCCAGGTCCGGGGAGCGGTTTGGGGTGACACACATTATCGACGTGCTGCGCGGCTCTAAAAATCAGAAAATTCAGCAGTATGACCACCAGCAGCTGTCTACTTACGGGATTGGTAAACACAGAAGCGAGGACGATTGGAAAACCCTGGCGCGAACGCTGCTGCACCAGGGTTTGCTGGATGAAACCAGCGACGGCTACCGAGTTCTGAAGCTGAATGAACGCAGCTGGGAAGTCATGCGCAAACAGCGCACCGTTTTTGTCGCCCGTCTCGTGACGGCAACCGCTACCCGGACAGAACGCTCCCTGCGCTCCGCTGAGGTGGAGATGCTGTTCGAGCGGCTGCGAGCCCTGCGCAAAGAAATCGCCGACCAGCAATCCGTCCCCCCTTATGTGGTGTTTCACGATTCTACCCTGCGGCTGATGGCGCAGCAACGACCCCAAACGCTGGAGGAATTTGGCCAACTTAACGGCGTCGGCAATTACAAAGTGGCTCAGTATGGCCAGCGGTTTGTCGCCGAAATCCGGGCTTACTGCCAAGAGCAGGGGAGCGCCGGATCTCTTGTAGAGACGCGATTTATCCGGTCTGAGAGTGCAGAAACACGCGCAGGGGCCAAGAACACGGCAGAAAATCTTCCCTCCGACAGCCAGCAGGTGACACTGGAGTTGCACCGGCAAGGTTTGAGTCCGGCAGAAATTGCCCAAAAACGGCAGCTCAGCCCCAACACCATTATCGAACACCTGACCCAGCTGATTGAGATCAACCAGCCGGTGGATTTAAACCAGCTGGTGCCATCTGAGCGCCTAGAGGTGATTTTGCAGGCTATCGAAACGGTGGGGACTGATTCGCTCAAGCCGATTTTTGAATATCTGGGAGAAAGCTGTAGCTACGATGAAATCAAACTGGTGCGGGCTTGGGTGCGCAGCGGAAATGACATCTTGGGCTTTTGAGCAATAAATTCGGCGTTGCACAATGTGGGGATGAAACTGTAGGGGCAATCCCCCCGTGGTTGCCCCAAAACGAGAACGGGGCAGTCTCCGTGCGGTCACCGCCCTACAGACCCATCATCCCAGGAATGTGCAACGCCATAAATTCAACGTGTGCGCGGGCGAGACGCCTGTGCGTCAAGGAAGGCGCAGCCGCAGGCGTCCCGCCTGCGGTAGCACAAACGGAGACTAAAGGGAGTCGCTCCCTGCGGATGGTGTTTTCCTGACGCCTAACCCCTGGCACCTAATATCATGTCCGCTAGCATGGGTTGTGTATACATATCCTTGTAGGGGCGGGTTCA
>CAZJNL010000692.1:0-3638 GCA_964546515.1 uncultured Oscillatoria sp. | reverse complement strand
ACTCCAGGATCTGCCTGAAAACGCTCTGCCGGCACATCAAGAAACCAGGTTTCTTTAAGAAACCTGGTTTCTGACCGCTAGAAACTCAGACGCGATAAACCCTTGTGCCTGCAAAATTTGCCAGATGTCAAAGCCAGCTACCGGCCAAGATGAAAGGTGCCCAGAAATACGGATGTTTGTACCGGGTATTTTTCAAAAAATCGAGCTGCGCTTGACGCAGGGCTTCCGCTTTCGTCTTGCCGGCTTTTAGCTCTTGATAAAACCGGCTCATAAACAAAGGAGTAGACTCATCGCTCACCTGCCACAAAGTCGCCAGCGTACTGCGAGCACCGGCTTGCACCGCCACCCCCGCAATCCCCAAACCCGCTCGCCTGTCTCCCTTTGCCGTCTGGCAAGCACTCAGAACAAGTAACTCAATTGTATCGCGAGTGCCTTGGGTTCTGCTCCTCAGCCAGCGGTCTAGCTGCCTGACATTAATTTTGCCATCATAAGCAAGGATAAAGGTTTTTTCCGGGTCAGAACTGAACTCGCCGTGAGTGGCTAGGTGAATGATAGGATAATCCGAGCCAGTGACTGCCTTTTGAAAATTCTCTCTAGTGAACCGCTCATTGAGCAATTTCTGGCTGGCAGCGGTAGAGCGCTCAATTTGTTGCAATTCTTTGGGAACATTGTTTAGCGCCCTGTAGCCGAACTGCGCTTGGCTCACACCGGCAATTAAAGCTTTCGACTGCTCCCACGGCAAAAACTTCGGCTCTCGCACTCGCGCTCCCAGCAACTGGGCAATACTGTACTTTTCCACCAGGTAGCGCCTGTCTCCGCCGCGCAGCAACGCCATCGGAATATTTTGCAACGAGCTATCCAGCACAAACACCAAGGTTCCGTTTTCTGGAGGTAAGTAGCTTTCTGCCGGTTCGATTAACAACTTATAAAGCTTTTCAGCGTGATGCAACAGCTCACTGATGTCTATAGCTCGCAACTTTGGATCTTGCAGGTTATCTTGCAGAATGTTAACCTCTCGCTTAACCTCTTCTAGAGACGTGCGGTGATAGTGCAGGGGTTTGCCTTCAGACTTGACAATCGCCTCAACACTGTCATTCAAAACAACGATCTGGATGAACACCGGCGGGCTGTCCAGCTTGGCAGCGGCTTCATCAAGCGGCACTAATTTGATATCTCCGCACTGGAGAAAATTTTCTAGCTCCGCCAGCTGTAGCTTCCCACTCAGAGCCAGCGCCTTTTTCAGATTGTCTTGACTGGGAGCTTTCAAGTACAGCTTGAGCAAATCCTCATACACCGGCCTCACATTTTCCCGAAATGAAAATTGCAAGTCTGCATTCACAGACAGCAAATCTTTGCGGACAGTATCCAGAGTATTGACTGCAGCTTCATAAGCCGCAACCGCCCTCGCTGGCTCTTGGTAGAGCCGCCCCAACTGGTATTGCAACTCATAAACAATATCCCATGCCTGAACAGACTCAGCTAGGGGCAGAGCTTTCTCAGTACAGTCCTGAGCCAGCTGGGGTTCATTGCTTCGGGCGTAAAGATTGCCAAGTATGCCCAGCGCATAAGCTTCCGCTCTTTGGTTTCTCAATTCTTTTGCTTGCGCTACCGCCACTTTGGCGTGCCCGACAGCAGCCGGCAATTTAGGCAATTTATCATCCTGTTTCAGTTTCCCCAGACTGACAGCTAAATTGAGCCGGGCGTAAATTGCTGGAATGGGAGGCAAGCCGGTAAATAAAGATTGGTCCTCAAGCAATTTCTCAACCAGAGGCTGAATTTGGGACTGAATTTCAGAGAGCTTCTGGGCTATATCTGGTTTTTCCCCTTTTGACTCTTCCCGCAACCACTGTTCCAGTTCCAGCAGCAAGCTGAGGCGATTCAGCTGGGCTTGAACCGGCGCATTTTTCGAGTTAGATTCAGCAGCTTCTTCATACAAACACAAAGCCCCCTCAGCTTTCGCGATGGCCCTAGTTCTGACATTGTTATCTCTGACAAGGGGATCTGTGCTATCATATAGATTGCGTTTTTGACTGAACAGAGAGCGTTTAGTATTCCCTAAACTTAGCTGGTGAGCGCTGATATCTTCAGGAGACTTCAATCGCTCAGCCATCTCCAAACTTTTCTCCAAGACAACTTCTGATTTATCCAAATTGCCAATTAACCGCAGCACATCGCCGAGAACCCGCAAGCCGGTAGCACTCACCGGCGAATCTTTTTGCTTTTTCAAAGCCTCTTCGAGAAAACCGCGTTCCTCTTCGGCAGATTTCTCCGTCTCATTTGGTAGCTTGCAAACTTCACTGTCCCGATAGTCAAGTTTCACAGCCGGCAGCAATATCTTGCAGGCACGCCGGTATTGCCCCAACGCTTGCAAAGCCAGACTCTGATTAATCAGACTCCCAGCCACACCCTCCTGATTGCCTATCCGCTTATAAACCTCCATCGCTTCCTGCCAACTCTTGAACGCTTCCTCAGCTTGTCCCACATTTAATTTCTCGTGACCTTGTTGAGTCAGACATCCCGCATAGCTTGAGTCATCTCCAGAACATTGCTCGCTGCTCAACGCGCCATGCCCCCAGCTGAGCAACAGCGATATGCCGATTCCCAAAAACACATATTTCAGAAAACATTGCACCCTAGACCAAAATACAAACCATTTTCTTCCCATCTTCCTTCTCTTCCTTGGCGCTCTACCCTTCGGGAAGCCGCTAGCGCGTCTATGGCGTCTTGGCGGTTCACGATCATTCTCCCATACAACCCACCGGCATCACCCAAGAACTGTGGGGCGTCACATCAGGAGACTCCGCCACAAGTTCCACCTCACCCTTAGCATTAATTACCCACCCTTGAGCTTCCACAAGCACACCGGCACGGCGAGCCGGCGGCGCAGAAACAGGGGGGAAATCCTTCCGCTCACCGGCAACAGGAGCCGACGAATCTACCCAACCGGCATTGCTGCTGAGTGGCTCACTAGGGCTGGGCGGTTTGCCACCGCGCCCCGTAATAACAAAGTTACTCCTCTTGGGGTTTCCTGTCAAGCAGCGCCGGTCAATCAGCCCCGCCACATCCACAAAATTATCCGGCAAAGACAGTATCCCTTTAGTCGGGTCAACCTCTGGCGTTTTAATATCGATTGTTCCATCAAATTGAGGGCCAAGTTGAGACGTAGCGGTAATGTCACTCGCCAGCGGGGAGGCGTCTCTGCTAACCTCTTTTCCCAAAATTCCTTGCAGGAAGATTCCTTGGGTGGCGATATTCACCTGTCCGCCGGTGCTAGCAACAGAATTCGCGGTGATGTCGCTATTTTCTAGAGCCGCTAATGTGTCTGTATTGATGGTGATATTGCCGCCGGTGGCGGTGCCGGTGGCATTGGTGGTTAAGCTGCTGTTGTGGCGCAGCTGGAAAGCGCCGGTTTGTAAGCTAATATTACCGCGATTGCCGGCTGCGGCTGTCGCCGCAACAGTTCCGCCGGTAAGCCGTATAAAATCCGCTCGCACTTCCAAGTTGCCGGCATCCCCCCTGTTTGTGCCGCTCACAGTGATTTCCGCCCCATTCCCGACAGTCAATTGCCCCGTTTGAATGCGCACATCTCCTGCAGCACCGGCACCTAAAGTATTCCCAAATAAACCGCTTTTAACCCC
>CAZJNL010000691.1:0-3641 GCA_964546515.1 uncultured Oscillatoria sp. | reverse complement strand
GAAAAATTAACAATTTAAAACAGTGCAATTGCGCCCATTAAATAAACCGCCAAGACGCCAAGGACGCCAAGAGGAAGAGAAGAGGAGATTCTGCCTGGGTGCGGTCGCAAATGATTGAGTATTGAGAGTTATATCTCAATTTGGTATTGCTTCTGGCGGCTGTTTAAAAGGAAGTGACAAAAAGCTGAGGGACAAAAGTTAAAGCAACAACAAAAATTAACATAGCAAACAGACAAAAATATTAAACACCGGCATTCCAATAGGGTGAAAGGTTGTCGGACTGACGGGTGAGAAACAGTTGGCTGGATCGCAGGCTTTGATAAGCCTATTTCATCTCACGCCAGACGCACCAACCAGACTCTACCATATCTCTCGATCTCGGGCACATACTGACATTCAAAGCAAAAACGAATACTAATAGCTGTCATTGTCAGATTATTGAGCTAACCTGATCGTAGACACCAGCTCCGAGCTTTGGAGGTTCAAGCATGGCTGACGGAGATATTGTCCACAGCCAGCTTTCGTGGCCCTATCAGAAGCCCTATCGGTGGCTTTGTGAAGGAAAGGCCAATAGCAATGAGTGCGCCTGGATTGTGATGGGTGCGATGATGCGGGATATCAAGAAAAAAGGTGCCGCTCCCGTCGTACTCGCCAAGGGCATGGGGGAGAGCTTGAGACAGGGGATCGACAATGGCGTTAGGAATTGGGCTGCTCTGAGCGAGGAGTTAGATCGGCTAGTACGACAAGCCTCATGTCCGTATTACGAGAAAGAGCTTGTCGTTCGCGCCAGCAAGGGCATCCTCCATGATTTCCGTTACGGTCGGAGAATTGCTCGCGCAGGTCTGTACCTTCCGACGCATACTGAGTACCTCTAATGAAATCTCTCTTCAGTGGGAAGAGATGACCGCCAATTTTGAAACTTTAGATGCTCTAATAGATCGCACTGCTGAGGCAGAGAGTTTATCACCTGCTGAGATGCAAAGCCATCTGATTCGGCTCTACCGGAATTATGTTTCCGAATGGGATACTGTAGAATCCAGAATTGCAGCCGATTTCTTGGAAAAAGATAGCGAAGGCATCAGACAGAGTGTCCCCCCACAAAGTATAGGTACAGGGCCATGACTGACAACATTCTTGACAGCATTGATATGCGGCAATTGGGGGAACTCCTTCAACAGGCGCGTAATAAATGCGGCATGACCCAAGCAGATGCAGCTAAAGTCATCAATGCCGCACGGACTACTATGGTTGCCATCGAGAAAGGAGATCGCCGTATTAAGGCAAGTGAACTCATCAAGATCGCTCGCGCTTACGGAAGATCCGTGAGTGATTTTGTTCGCCCCCGTCCTGCAGTTCAACCTTTCGAGGTTCAGTTCCGCTCTGCCTATCGCGATCAGGAAGTAGAATGGGAGCCGATTGAACCCGTCATTTTGCGATTGGAAGAGTTGTGCCGGCATTACCTAGAACTTGAAGAGATTATGCAAGCACCGCTCCCACGGAACTATCCTCGTGAGTATGAGGTGAGCGGCATGCCGATAGAACGCGCTGCGGAGGCTATTGCGGTTGAAGAACGCCAGCGACTCGGACTAGGAGACGGTCCGATTCCGATGCTTCGGGACATCTTAGAGCAGAGTGTAGGACTCCGCATCTTCTACCTAAAGATGCCTGCAAAATATTCAGAGCTTTACAGTTACGATGAAAAACTCGGTGGCTGCATGGCAATTAATGCTAACCACCCCGAAGATCGACGGCGCTGGTCGCTAGCGCATGGATATCTTCACTTTCTCGCTCACCGGCGCAAGCCTGCGATAGACTTGGTTGAGGGGCAATACAAGAGGATGCCAGAGAGTGAGCGACTCGCTGAAGCCTTCCCCAAATATTTCCTGATGCCGACGAGTGGTTTGTTGAAGCGGTTCAACGATATGTGCCGCGCCAATGAAAAGTTGACGCCAACTAATTTATTTACTTTGGCTCACTACTACGGGGTGTCTGTGCAAGCGCTCGTTTATCGGTTGGAAGAAATGGAGCTTCTCCGTTCTGGAACTTGGGAGCGATTGCGCGTTAGCGCAGCGGCTCCGCAGGAGCATGGCGGATTGAAAGTGAGGAAAGTACAGCAGGAACTTGGCTTAGAAGAAATTCCCCAACGCACTGATCTGGCTCCAATTCACTACCAACACCTCGCGATCGAGGCATTAGATCAGGGTCTGATTACTGAAGGGCGCTTTGCAGATTTCCTCGGCGTCGATGCGCTAAGAGCGCTTAGGCCTTAAGCCGACGTTTATATGCGCGTCGCAATGCAGTATGCGCTTGCGCCGTGCGCTCTTAGCGCAACTCTTGCGGGAACATTCCAGCGGAATGATGGAGGAATCCACTCATTTCGACCTGCGCCAGGTGGAAGAGTGATGGGAAGTGAGGTTAAATGATGGATATCGCTCACTCCCACGTTCTTCTTGACGCTTGCTGCATTCTAAACTTTTGCGCTTCCGGCCATTTTCTGGGAATCTTGCAGTCTATTCCGGCTCGGGTTGCAGTGACTCAAGTTGTGCGAGAGGAAGAGTTGAAGACGCTCCAAATCCTTGAAAATGAGGAGAACGAAGGTGCGCTCCAGTTCGAGGCAGCCATTGCTCATGGTCTACTTATAATCGTGGATTTCGAGTCAGAAGAGGAAGCCGAATCGTTTGTGAATTACGCCGCTGTTCTTGAGGATGGTGAATCGGCAACTTGTGCTATCGCCGTTCACCGAGGATGGGCGATCGCAACCGACGACAAGAAAGCAATCTCGTTTATTAAACGGGAGGAATTGCCTCTTCAGATTCTATCAACCCTAGAGGTAATCCAGCATTGGTCAGAGAAAGCTAGTATTGATTCGGCAGCACTGCGCGATGCGCTCAATGCAATTCGGGTCAAGGCCAGATATTTACCACCTAAAAGCCATCCTCTGCGAAGTTGGTGGGAAGCAGCTTCAACCGATGTTGACCGACGAAATGAGCAATAAGCTATTTAACATCTGACTTGCCTATAAAATGAATTGTGCCATCCTGGAAATGGCTCTACCGCTATGCCAGCCCAAGGTTTTCTGCCGGCGAACAAAAAATAAACTTTAGACATCGCCTGCAATTATGCTAAACTAGACGAGCGGGTGAAAGTAGAGACGCTGATCCGCACGGATGCCTCCCAAGCTGCCGGTGGCATTGACTCCTCGATGGACTCGCAGAAGGTTATGACTTGTGCTTGCGACTTTCCGAGATCTAGCGCTTTTCAGAGCGGATCGGTACAGCTTTCTATCCGCACGCCTCCGGGGTTCTGAGACGCGATTTATCGCGTCTCTACAAGAGAAAGGTCTGTAAACTGTCTCGTTTGGGAGGGGCATCTATTTTTCTCCCCGAACTGTCCCCTCACAAATTGAAAACCGCTGTATAATTGCACCGGATATCAATTGGCCAGCTATTTACATCCCGCAAATTTACCCAGCAAAAGTAACTCTCTTCCGCCTTACCAAGCGACAGGCAGCTCTCGCTGTCTTTTTCCGAAACAGGGAGTTAGGCGTAACCGGCAGCCTTCCTGTCCTTAAAATATTGCTAGCAGCTAATCTATAGCAGTGGTAAACAAGTTGAGAAATCCTCTCTCTTTTCTTTCTTGGC
>CAZJNL010000690.1:0-3641 GCA_964546515.1 uncultured Oscillatoria sp. | reverse complement strand
GCGCGGAACAAATCTGGATTTTTGCCATCCGAGGTGGTATAAGGGGTATAAACACCGATGGGCCTTACCCCTCACGCCTGCGGCAGTCCGCGACGAGGAGGAGCAACAATCCCAGACTTGCACACCACTAACCCCAACTGGGGAGGATCTACCCAATGAACGCTCACATCAGCTGCAATCTACCTCAACTGACCATCGCCCAAGTCGTTGAACATATCTTGGCTTCCGGCAGAATTACTCGCACTGACCAAGATTCGTTGCGGTCTGCCATCTCATCGGAGATCCCGCCCAGTCCCGAGGAGATCCGCCAAATCAAAGGAGTCTTTAACCGGCTGCAAATGGGATTGTTAAAAGTAATGGATTAAATCCAGCTGCTGTACGCAGTTCGCCCAGCAGCCGGCTATTTTTGCGCACCGGCACCGGCAACCCGCGCTCAGCGAGTTTTTGCGCACCTATTTTGCATATATAAAGGTGTTGTGTTGGCGGGTTTAGAGTTCTGCCGTTGGCTTGTAGGGGCGGGTTATAGAGAGATATTGGCAACCGCGAAGAGTTGCAATAAACCCGCATCCAGCCAGCGTCAGGCTTTAGTTATTAATCAACCCGCCCCCACCCCACCGCAGCGATTGCCAAAGGACTTGATATCAATCACCGGCTTCTCTCACGAAGGCGCAGGTTTGAGCGTCCTGCCAGCACTTGAGTACGAAAAACTCAGTGCGATCGCAAAGCGCTGTGACAAACACCCCCTCCGCACCCTCCGGATCTGCTGCTATCCAAGTACCTCGCAAGCTGACTTCTACGAACTCCGCATCAGCTGGGCACAGCGCGAGCGCCTCAGCCGCTTCCTTTCTGGCTTGCGCCTCCAGGTGATGCAGCCCTGGCAAACCGGCAGGCAGCAAAAACGAAGCCGTGGTGGGTTCGACGCTGAGGCTTTGCCCGATTCGCATCGCCAGAATCACTCGCAGCGCCACTAACTCTTCTACAGATTGAGTCAGGCGCTCCATTTGCAAGCCTGTTTCCGTGTAAGTGAACTTCAGCATTGCCGGTTGTCTCCGGTTGTTTTAAGTGCTCGATGCTTCTGCTGAGTCAGGAAGCTCAGAGGGAGAGAAATTCTCCCGCACTGTTCCTACTCCCTGAGGTGCTGTTCCCGCCAGAAGTGTTCCGCAAAGGAAATCGCTGGGTGCACCGGCGGAAAGGGTTGGGCCCGCAGTGGCATTGCCGCTTCCTGGGGGGTGCGATCTCCTTTGCGTGCCTTGCAGCGCTCGCAGGCGGCGACCACGTTGTCCCAGGTGTGCTGCCCGCCCCTGGAGCGCGGCATGACGCGATCCAGCGTCAGGTGTCTGGTGCTGCCGCAATACTGGCAGGTGTGCCCGACGAGCGCGAGCACTTCCGGGCGGTTCACCGGCGGAGTTTTCCAAATCCGCTCGGTGCCGGTTAAAGTGAGGCGGATGTGTTCTGGCACTTGCACGACGCAGCTGGGCGAACGCACCGGCAACACTAAAGTGCCTGTTCCGCTCCTAAAATTTAGCGGTTCGGCTTTGCCTGTGACTAACAGGACGATTGCCCGCCTGATGTTGACTTTTGCCACCGGCAGATAGTTCTGGGAGAACACCACCACCGACTGCCCTAATATGTCAGTTACGCTTGTCACAGCTGAACTCCTTATACAACAACCCCCGCTTCCTTTGGCCAGAAGCGGGGGTTCAAAAAGTCCTCTGAGGTTCTTTTGTCCTATACAGGTACAGCATTTCTCCCGTACCTCCCGCTTCGCTCGTTTTGTTGTGGCCGTTCGACCGGCAGACCGGACGCGCCATTCCCATTGCTTTTAATATCTTTGCCTTGCTCGCTCGATCTCTCGATCGAGCTATAGTTGCCCCTAAATCCACGCTCCACGCCCAAAGCCGCTGATTCCCAACCGCAAAGGCGATGGGTGGCAGGCGTGACAGTCGGCATGGAGGCAAAAATGTTCAATTTGATACTTTTTGAAGGCTGCTATTTGAATCCTACAGATTCTATACTACACTTATAGTACAAAGTTGTCTACCCATTTGAGGAAAAAAGTTATGCATACCCTGACGCGCACTCCGACCACCGAGATGGAAGTCACCAGCATACGCTTGGAGCGGGAGCTCAAGGAGAAACTCAAGGAGCTGGCTGGATCTCAGGGATATCAAGCGCTGATTCGAGATCTGCTCTGGAAGTATGTGCAGCAGAAATCGGGGCACTACCGGCCCTCATTTTCCAGGTTTGACATTCGGGCCAGTATTGCAGCGACAGCTCATAAAGAAGAACAGTGCGTCCTCACCGGCAAGTTAATCCGACCGCAGGAGCCCATGTTACTAGGACTCACGATTAATGGGGACATGGTGCCCCTCAGTACCGGCAGTTTGGACGGCTAGGTTCATCAAGGAGTAGGGTGCGTTTCGCTTGAGCGTAACTCTCTAGAAGCCGAGTGCCTTCCCAGCGGAACGCACCCTACCAGTGCCTTCGCAGCGCAACGCACCCTCCCAGAAGTAGCGGGAGTGCCGGCACCCTACCTACTCCAGTGGCCATCTGAGAATCAGCCGGTCAATAACCGCCATAACCCGCACGGTTTCCGCGAGAGCAACTGCCACTCGCTGATAGCGCTCGATATCACCCACCGATAACCCGCACTTGGCGAGCTGGCGGTCTTTCAGCCATTTATTCAGCACTTGATAGCCGCCCACTTTAAACGCCCAGACTTCCGGAGCAATCCCTTCAAAATATTGCTCTTTATTAATATACACCCGCTGCTGAGCCTGCTTGTAGGTGACTTTTGTCACCGCATTCTCCCCACTCACCGGATACAGGACAACCGGCTTGCTTAGCTTCGGGGATTTCATCAGGTGCAGTTGCGCCAATTCCTGACCTTTTTGCGAGAGTGCTTGGAACAGCCAGCTGTCACCCGTCACCGGCAAGCGGGGAAAGTCGATTTTGAGAAATTCAGCGTAACGCTGCCGGTATGTGGGGCTGTGGAAGACAGCGTAGGCGTAGTAAAAGATTGCCTCTGGCGCGGGAATATATCCCAGCTTTTCCCCAATCGCCCTCAGAAACTTTTGCGATAGGTTGGGGGTGCGTTCGCTGAACTCAGAATACAGATAAAGAGGAAAGACAATCGCACCTTTGGCAACGTCCAGTGCGTTGTGACCGGCAACCGTATCCGAACAGAACCAATGGTTATACTGAGTGCCGAGGATTTGCCGGTGCGTCAGAATAGCCAGATTTTCCCCTGCTAGCATGTGTTTCATTACTTCAGTTCTGGGACGCTCGACAACTGCTGGGTGATGGTAATAATACCTGCGGTCAAAAGGCCGGTACAAGCACTCAGTAAATTTGCTTTCCCATTCTTTATCACCGGCTACTGCTTTCCGGGCACTTTGCAGCCATGCTGAATCTGCCAAGTCAAACTCCTTGGCAATCTCAGAAGCCGGTATTGATAAATCCCTGAATCTTTCTATTCGCCTTCGCAGCGACGCTAAATCAAAATCTAAAACCAACTTGTCGCGATGCGTCTTAATGCCGGTGGAGTGCACCGGCATTATCTCTGTTATCTTCCAGCCGTTTTCATACTCGGCAAGTAAGTTGACATCTTGAGGCTTGAACAGATAGAATGGTAACTGAGG
>CAZJNL010000689.1:0-3643 GCA_964546515.1 uncultured Oscillatoria sp. | reverse complement strand
ATCGGGCTTTGTAAACTCCAGCGGTTCGAGAAACTCCTGCGGCGGCTGGGAGGGTTTGCTCTCCTGTGCGATCGCACCGGCACACAGCAAGAACAGAGTGCCGGTGAGGGCAACACCCAGGCAAATACTTGACAAATGGATTTTTTTATGCATATGAACTTTAGTTTCTCCAGTTGTTGCTTTCATGTTTGCAGCCAGAGAGCCTGCTACATTAAAAACGAGGTAGTCTTGTGGGTTTTCAAGTGACAAACGGTAGTAATCGCTATGCTGGCACAGGTGGCGTCTTAGGGATGCTTTTTCAAAAAAAGACGCCCTCAATGTCTCGCCGGTTCGTTCCAAGGCTTGCAGCGTGCTTCTTCGCCCTGTTGAGTCTGCTCACCGCCTGCGGCACACCCCAAGTGACAGTAGAGCAAGGGATTGCACCGGCAGTCGAGCAAGGGATTGGGCGGGCGGCTACAGTCGGTGCGCCGGCATCCTCGGAGGTGCCGGCAGCTGACGAGCGCATGCTGGCAGCAGACAAGCGGATCTTTCTCGACGTTTCCCTAGAATTTTTAGACGAGTACCTGCTGCCGAAAATGACCTTTGAAGAAACTCCCGTGGGCGGACTGTCGGCGATCGCATACGACCGGCAGCGCGATCGCTTATACGCCCTTTCCGATGACCCCAGCGCATACGCCCCGGCGCGGTTCTACACCCTGCGCCTGACACTCGATTCCAAGGAAACCGGCAGCATTGGCATCAAGAACGTCTCTGTCGAAGGCGTCACCGTGCTGACTGCCGAGGACGGTCAGCCCTATGCCAGGAACTCCATCAATCCCGAAGGTTTGGCCTTTGCTCCGCCGAATTCTGTATTTGTCGCCAGCGAAGGAGTCTCCAGCGCCGGCATTCCTCCGTTTGTCAGCGAATTTGACCTCAGTACCGGTCAGTGGCGCAAGAGTTTGCCACTCCCGCAGCGCTATTTGCCAGACGCCGCAGGAACAGAGCAGCAGCGGGGGGTGCAAAATAATCTGGGGTTTGAATCCTTGACGCTAAATCCAGGCGGCGCTGGTGAGCCGTTGCGCCTGTTTACCGCCACAGAGTCGCCCCTGCTGCAGGATCGGGACGCGCCCGACTCAGAAGAGCCACCCAAAAACCGGCTGCTGCACTATTTGACCAGCTTGACCGGCGATCCGCCGGTGCTGATTTCAGAACATCTCTACCCGATGGACACACCCCCGAAATGGTCGATTGCCAATGGCTTGACCGACTTAATGGTGCTGGATGGAGGGGGCCATTTCCTGAGTTTGGAGCGCTCCCTGGGTTTCTTGGGTTACGGTGCCCGGATTTTTCAAGTGGCCACCGGCGGGGCCACAGACACCTCGGCCATTGCCAGCCTGAAGGGGGAGATCAAGGGGATTGAGCCGGTGCGCAAGAAATTGCTGCTCAACTTGGCTTCCCTGGGCGTAACCTTGGACAACCTGGAAGGGATGACGCTTGGCCCTCGCTTGCCCGATGGCACCCAGAGCTTGCTCCTGGTGAGCGACAACAATTTCGAGGAGGAGCAAGCGACGCAGTTTCTGCTGTTTCGCCTTAAGAAAGGGCAGTGATGCCGGCACCTGCATTTTCTATACAATCCGGTTGATTACCTGGCAAATTTCCCTCACCCCCAACACCCCTCACCCCCAACACCTAATCCCTAACCCCCCCAACCCCTGACCCCCTCACCCCCTCTCCGCCCGCACAAGGGGAGAGGGGGAAATATATGATGCTGAGCCGCTTGTATCCCTCAACCTCATTCTTCTTCCTTCTTGGCGCTCCTTCACGGCGGCGGTTTATTCCCAAGATTAATCTCGCTCCGGCACAAATTATAAGTATTTAACCGAAATTGATAGTAGGGGCGGGTGTCGGGAGAGTCCGCTTTTTTATTTGACGACGCTGTTAAACCCGCTGCCCCTTAAAATAATGGGGATCGTACCCAATCACCGGCAGCAGATTGAACCAATGACCCATTCCACTGATATCGCCACCCTGGCTCGCTGGATGGCATCTGACTTCAGCAACCAAGCGCAAGCTTTTGAAAATCCGCCATTTTTTGCCCACATTCGGGTTTGCATGCGCCCTTTGCCCCTAGAACTCCTGGGTGAGGTGAGTCTGTACCTGGAGCAGGCTTATGACTATATGCTAGATCAGCCGTACCGGGTGCGAGTCTTGAAGTTGGTGCCAGCCGGCGATCGCATTGAGATTGAAAATTACGCCCTTAAGGAAGAACAAAAGTTCTACGGCGCTTCTCGCGATCCCGTGCGCCTGCAAGGGATAAGCGCAGACCTGCTGGAAAAATTACCGGGCTGTACCTTTATAACGCACTGGACTGGGCGCAGTTTTAAAGGCGAGGTGGAACCGGGTAAAGGCTGCATGGTGGTGCGCAAAGGCAAAGCCACTTATCTGGACAGCTTTTTTGAGATTGACGATCGCAAGTTTACCAGCCACGACCGGGGGCGTGACCCAGAAACCGACGAGCATGTCTGGGGCGCACTGGCGGGCCCGTTTGAATTTGTGCGAGTGGCCAGTTTTGCCGGCGAAGTGCCGGTGAGCGGCTAATGGGGGGACTGGGGATAGGGCACAGGGCACAGGGCACAGGTTCGCCTTGCCGCGCTCCATGCGCCACGCCCCATTTCTCCTACTAGCTAAATATGTCACCAGGTACACAAATCTGATACATTAACCGAGAGTTGGCAAGCAAGTTCATTAATTTATGAGAGTCCTGGTTATTGGCGGTGATGGCTACTGCGGTTGGGCAACCGCACTCTATCTTTCTAACCGAGGTTACGAAGTCGGCATCTTAGATAGCTTGGTGCGGCGTCACTGGGATTTGGAACTTTGCGTGGAAACGCTGACCCCAATTGCGCCAATCCAGCAACGCCTCCAGCGCTGGCACGATTTAACCGGCAAATCCATAGAACTGTTCATTGGGGACATCACCAACTACGACTTCCTGAGCAAGGCGCTGCGCCGGTTTGAGCCACAGGCGATTGTCCACTTCGGCGAGCAGCGTTCCGCTCCTTTCTCTATGATTGACCGCGAACACGCCGTGCTCACGCAGGTCAATAACGTCGTGGGGACGCTGAATCTGCTGTATGCCATGCGGGAAGATTTCCCAGAGTGCCACTTGGTCAAGCTGGGGACGATGGGAGAGTACGGCACCCCAAACATTGATATTGAAGAGGGCTACATCACCATCGAGCACAACGGGCGCAAGGACACCCGGCCCTATCCCAAGCAACCCGGCAGTTTCTATCACGCCAGTAAAGTCCATGACAGCACCAACATTCATTTAGCTTGTCGCATTTGGGGTCTGCGGGCTACAGACCTGAATCAGGGCGTCGTCTACGGCGTGCTGACGGAAGAAACCGGCATGGACGAGCTGTTAATCAACCGGCTGGACTACGATGGCGTGTTTGGGACAGCGCTGAACCGGTTTTGCATCCAGGCCGCAATTGGCCATCCCATGACGGTGTACGGCAAAGGCGGGCAGACACGCGGTTTCTTGGATATTCGCGATACGGTGCGCTGCATAGAATTGGCCGTGGCCAACCCAGCCGAACCGGGACAGTTCCGCGTTTTCAACCAGTTCACAGAACAGTTCAGCGTCGGTGACTTGGCAGTG
>CAZJNL010000688.1:0-3643 GCA_964546515.1 uncultured Oscillatoria sp. | reverse complement strand
TAGTCGCCGAGGCGGAAGATGGCGAGAGTGCAGTTGAATTGACCAATCAATACCTGCCAGATGTCGTCCTGCTGGATGTGGGACTGCCAGGGATTGGCGGTATTGAAGCGTGCCGGCAAATCAAACAGCGCCACCCAAATATTGCGGTTCTGGTTTTAACCTCTCACTCCCAAAAATCTCTGATTGAGCGGCTGATTGAAGCCGGCGCTCAAGGCTATTGCCTGAAAGGAATTGCCGCAGAAACTTTGGTTTTGGCGATTCGTTCCGTGGCTGCCGGTGCTTCTTGGTGGGACAAAGCAGCCACTGCGGAAATCCGGGCGGCTTTTGCGGAAAGCGAGCCGGCTACTGCTAGCTCAAACCAGGCTAAAACGCCGGAAAATCAGCTGACGAAGCGCGAGCAAGAAATTCTGGCGCTGGTGGCTGCCGGTAAGAGCAATCAAGAAATCGCCCAACAGCTCTACATTGCCCCCGGAACAGTGCGCGTTCACGTCCACGCCATTTTGCAAAAGCTGGAAGTGCGCGACCGCACTCAAGCTGCAGTTTTGGCTCTCCAGAAAAAACTTATTGATTGCGAAATTATGGCGCAATAATAGCGGGGTATCGGGGGAACTCTATGTTGCGCAACTTAAAAAGGGGCGTTATCTAGAAACCTAATTTCTTTAAGAAACCAGGTTTCTGACCGCCGACAGGGAGACGCGAGGGAGACGCGAGGGAGACGCGAGGTAGACGCGAGGGAGACGCGAGGTAGACGCGAGGGAGACGCGAGGGAGACGCGAGGGAGACGCGAGGGAGACGCGAGGTAGACGCGATAAATCGCGTCTCTACAAGAGTAAAATGTTTATAACGCCCAATTTCCGCCCTTGGCGTTCTTGGCGTCTTGACGGTTTAATTAAATAGCAATTTAAACGCATTATTTGCTTACTTATAGCGAGTTATCTGGCCAGCGTATTTATTCTTTAAAAATTGTTTTTCCCAGGCTTCTAAACTGAAGTAAGGCTGTCTGTCAATGTCATTAATAGGACTGCCGGCGAATTGCAAAAACGGACGTTCTGAACCATGAAAGCTCAGAGCAGTCAACTTTTCTAGAAATACATGGGGCTGTCTGGCATATCGCTTAGCATCTTCTGGTGTGAGGGTAAACAGCGTGTTGTGCGCGTTACAGCCCGATTCATAATTGCTGACAAAACAAATCACTGTTTCGCGGTTCACGCGCCCCATCGTAAGCAGCACATTGTTCAAGCTACCACCCTGCTGTTTCACCACATCATTCATGCGTTGCGAAAGGGTATTGCAGGCTTGCTGAGGGGGCAATTTGTCGCCAAAATTATCGCCGATCCACAGAAATAGAGCCGCTGTATTTTCAGCTTTTTGCGCGAGAGTAATGTAGTTGTTCGTTCCATACGGAACGCACTTAAAGACTGTGGCTTGAGATTGAATAGGCGTCAGGCTGGCAGGAGAGATGAATTGTTGGCACCAAGCTGGAGACGCCCCTGAGACAGATAAAGCCAGAGAAGTTACTAAAACACTAGCAGTTAAGGTAGATTGCATCAAGAGGGGGGAGGAAGTTATATGAGTTGCCAGCCGATCTGTAATGTTGTCGTTTAAAAGCGCTTCGTGTTCCTCGCTCGTCCCCTCAATGTGCCACCGGCAACAGGGGGTCGCACCCCCTGCGTGTCCCATCCCTTATCGAACAGGCATTCCCTGGCTAAACGTCGCAGCAGGGGCGCTCTCGCTTCAACGCCCCAAAAAACCGCCTAAAAATCCCCAAAATTCGTTTGTTGTGGCGGAGAGCCAGTCAGTTGGGGCGCTCAATTCTCTATTCCACCCCGGTTTATTAGTGAAAATACGGAAGCCCCTTCATGTCTTCTTACAATAGGAAAAATCCTCAAAAATCAAGACTCTCTGACAGCTGCCGAGATGCGCAGTCAGAGCCAAGACTGGCCATATCTCGGATAAACCCGCCCCTCCTGGGGTGGGTGCGTGCGCCTCTGGCACGCACCCTACCGCAATTTATTCGCAATCGCTTCTATCACCCGCTTTTGAGCCGGCGCAATCACCCCATCGGAGAGAGCAATTCTGTAACACTGAGCAAGCATTGGTCTGGCAAAATCGCTGTTGAGCTGCCCGAGTAGCGTCTGCAAAGGCTGGGGCGATTTGATGTGCGCAGCAATCGCATCCAAAGATGCCGGTGTCAGATTCAAAAATTTCAACTCTGGCACAATATCATCCCAAGATTTCTCAGGATAGCTCGCCAGAATCATCTCTGCGAGAACCCGATCCATAACCGCTTGTTGAGCCAGCGCAATTTCTAAATATTCCTCGCTCCCTTTCTTAACCTCTTCCGCTGCAGCTTCCGAACTCAGCGGACTCACCTTTGATTCATAGAACCGGCACGCCGCATATCCCAGGGTGTACAGCATTACCGCATTGGCGTCTTTTACCTCGATCCTACCCCGCTCCAGGTAGAGGACGCCTGTATCAATGGGCGTAATGTTGAGAAACCCGGTTTATTTAAGTTTCCGGGTTTCTCAAACTGAAGGCGCTGTGCCGCAGGGATTGTTATTAACGCACCCCTCGTCTAATTTAAAATATCAATATAAATAAAAGAACGGGCCAAAGCGAAGCGTCCGGCTCGCCTCGCTCAGGAGAGAACTAGCAATCACCGGCATTCTCAATCCACCACCCTCAGCAATCCCTGTTGCAGCGCGTTAAATACTCGGTTTATTTTCTTCTGATCTTCCGCGCTGAGAGTCTCCCTCGACATCATCGCAGACATGAACCGCTTTTGATCTGCGCGGGTAATTTTGCGAGAAGAAAATATCCGCTCAACAATCCGATCTAAGGTATCTGGGTGTAGATGCTCTTGCGCCTGAATCATGATTTTTTCACAATAATCGTCTTCTTCCACTTATCTTAATCACCAACGCCACCCCTCCGATGTGATCTTCGCAATCACGCACTTGTGATCTTTCTCACTGAAAGGCAGTCCCTCAAGCCGTTCATCTCAAGCGCCCTTCGCCCCGCCCCAAACACTTTTACCCATTTTACGTTAAAATCCTTCTTATAAATATCCAGGCACAACCGCCCGCACAAGGGATAAGGATAAAAACAGGTTAATCCGTGTGTCCCGTGCTTATCCGTATCGTGCTGCCCAACCCTCACAAGGATCGCCTTTTATCTAACTAATTAAAAGGATTTTGCAAAATTATATCCTGAGGGCCGCCGGCTGGCCCTCCCGTTGTCCTGTTAACCAAGGCGCGACAGGGAAACGTGCAATTAGATTTAATCCGGGTGATTACTATTAAAATATACCGGTGCGTACTCGCGCCGAACTCAAATCCAGTTATAGATTTTAGCGCAGGAGCGATCTGAGCGGAGCGATTGTCGCTCTAACAGATAAATCTTCTGCCAAACCGGCTCTCAGGCTCAGCTAATATCTAGAATCGCCAAATCTAAAATCATTACAATGGAAGATTGCCCTGAAATTATACCCAATCGCACCTACGCTATTCTCGGCACCGGCGCAGTCGGCGGTTTTTACGGAGCCCGCTTGCAACAAGCCGGTGCGGAAGTCCACTTTTTGCTGCGCAGCGATTGCGAACAAGTCCGCCAACATGGCCTGTTCGTCGAGTCCCCAGAAGGC
>CAZJNL010000687.1:0-3646 GCA_964546515.1 uncultured Oscillatoria sp. | reverse complement strand
AGCAGGTCTTCGCTGTCCATCGGTTCGGCAGGGCAGTTGGCAGATACGCCTTTTTGCAAGTCGTGCCACCAGTGATCGCGCCCCGCTTTCATGTGGATTTCCTGGCCGGTGCGCTTGACCACCAGGACATCTTTCACCGTGGGCACACCTTCCGCCAGAGCTTTGTCTACTTGCTCTTTCAGGGGGACGATCGCATCTTTGCGCCAGCCGCCATCGGCAGTGACGACGAGTTTTGCTTGCCCGTCGATCAGGCGATCGCGCAGGGCTTCGGCGCTGAATCCGCCAAAGATGACGGTGTGGGGGGCACCGATGCGGGCGCAGGCGAGCATGGCGATCGCAGCTTCCGGTATCATGGGCATGTAGATGCCGACGCGATCGCCTTTTTGCACGCCCAGCTGTTTGAGGACGTTGGCAAACTGGCAGACTTCCCGGTGCAGCTGGGCGTAGGTGAGGGTGCGGGAGTCGCCCGGTTCGCCTTCCCAAATTAGGGCGGCTTTGTTCTTGCGCCAGGTGGTGAGGTGCCGGTCGAGACAGTTGTAGGAAATGTTGGTTTTACCGCCGACGAACCACTTGGCAAAGGGGGGCTGCCAGTCGAGTACGGTGTCCCACTTCTGGAACCAGTGCAGTTCTTGTTCGGCGAGCTCCGCCCAGAATTTCTGGGGATCGGCTTTGGCGCGTTCGTACAGCTGTTTGTAGTCTTCCAGGCTTTTGATGTGGGCGTTCTGGGAGAATTCCGCTGGGGGCTGCAACAGCCGCTCTTCGTGCAGGATGGATTCGATGGTGGCTTCGGACATCGGTGTTTTTGTAACTGGGATTACTCTTTTACACTATTTTTGACCGAGATGGGGCGGAAGAATCTTGAATTTTTTTTAAGATTTGGGGGGGGTGGGGGGTTTGAACCGCCATAGACGCCAAGGACGCCAAGGAAGAGAGGAGGGATTGTCAAAGGAGCAAGAAAATACTACAATCGGTTATCCTTTCGCGGGAAACAGGTAGTGATGGCCAACCGGAAAAAGTAGAGACGGGACATGTCGCGTTTCTACATCTTATCTAACCTTGGCGTCCTCTGCGTCTCGGCGGTTCATTTAATCACTACCTATTACCCACTAGGGTTTATACCTTCAAACTGCAATAATAAAACAAGAATGGTACTAGATTTACAGCGATTTTTTGACCGTTGCAATCCGAGCCTGCCTCTGGTAATAGAGAATCCGGAAGACAGGAAATACTATATCGATTTTGCCTCGGTGCGCGGGAGCAAGGTGATTGAGGCGCTGGGGCGAACTGTAGCTCGGCTTTCGCCGGACAAGCCGACTTGTCAGATTTTTACAGGACACATGGGTTGTGGCAAGTCTACGGAGTTGCGCCGGCTGGAAGCGGATTTAAAGCAGCAGGGCTTTCATGTGGTTTATTGTGAGTCCAGGGAAGAGTTGGCAATGGCTGATGTGGATGTGACGGATATTTTGCTGTCGATTACCCGCCAGCTGAGTGAAAGTCTGGAAGCGGTTGGGATTAAGATTAAGCCCGGGTATTTTAAAAATCTGTTTAAGGAGATTGGGGATTTTTTGCAAGCGCCGATAGACCTGTCGTATGAGGGGGAGTGGTCGCTGCCGCTAAATATTGGCAAGATTACTGCTAAGACTAAAGATAGTCCGAAGCTTAGGAGTCAGTTAAGGCAATATTTGGAGCCGCGAACGAATAATATTTTGGAGGCGATTAATAAAGAAGTTTTGGCCCGGGGGACTCAGGAGCTAAAAGGGAAGGGCAAAAAAGGAATTGTGGCGATTGTGGATGATTTGGATCGGATAGATAATCGAGCCAAAACTATGTCGCGCTCAATGCCAGAGTATTTATTTGTTGACCGGGGCGAGCAGTTGCGCGAACTTAAGTGCCATCTGGTCTATACGATTCCTCTGGGGCTGATTTTCTCGAATGACAGGGAAACGCTGAAGAGTCGCTTGGGCGGGGGGATGGATGCTAAAGTGCTGCCAATGGTGCCGGTGCAATTGCGAAATGGCGCTGAGTTTGAATCGGGGATGGCGCTGCTGCGACAGATGGTTATGGTGAGAGCATTTCCAGAAGTTGAGCCAGAGAAACGGCTCGATTTAATCTCAGAATTGTTTGACAGTCCTGAAACTTTAAACCGGCTCTGCCGCATCAGTGGGGGTCATGTGCGCAATTTGCTGGGACTGCTCTACCGGTGCCTTCAGGAAGAAGATCCGCCTCTGTCTCGTGACTGTCTGGAAAATGCGATTCGGGAATACCGCGACAGTCTGGTGCTGGCTATCACAGATGATGAGTGGGATTTGCTGCGCCAAGTGAAACAGCGGCAAAGTGTCAGCGGCGAGTCAGGTTACGACACGCTGTTGCGCAGTCTGTTTGTATTTGAATATCAGGACAAGCAGGGGCGCTGGTTTGGAATTAATCCTTTATTAGCAGAAACGGATAAGTTTTAGCTATGAATGAACCGAGACATTCAGAAGATATTGTGGCGCAGAACGAGCGGGCGCTGAAAACTCTGGCTAGAGCGATTGCTCTCTCTCAGGGAAAGTTTTCTCTGATTTTTGCTCGCTGCAATTGGGAGCGCTTGCGGGAGCGGGTTTTGCAGCAATTGCCAGAGCGGTGTTCTGTGTCGGTTCGAGAGTTAGTCCTCAGGGAGCCGGTCAGGAATCTTTATTGTGCGATTCAAGGAGAAATCGGGGAGGAGCAACCGGCAGCTCTGACGGTTTTGGGGCTGGAGTCCGCAACCCCGCTGGATGATTTGCTGGCTGCAACTAATCAGGTGCGGGATGAGTTTCGCAAAGCGTTTTCTTTCCCGCTGGTGCTGTGGGTGAATGATGACGTCCTGCAAAAACTGGTGAGGCTGGCACCGGATTTCTATAATTGGGCAGTTGCGCCGATTTCTTTTTCGCTACCCACTGAGGAGTTAACGGAGTTTGTCCAGCAAGAAGCGGACTCTCTGTTTGAGGGAATTTTGGATGCCGGTGGGGAGAGGTTTGCTGAAAATGCCGGCGATACCGGCAAGCGCTTGGAACTGAAATCTGCCCTGAAAGCGTTGCCAAGTCGCGGGAAGTTGCCACCGGCACTGGAAGCGAGCCGGCAATTTATTTTGGGGCGCGAGGCTTTTCTGAATAACCAACTGGAGCCAGCGCGACAGCTTCTCGAGGAAAGTCTGGCGTTTTGGCAGCAAAGCCAGAATGGGCACCGGCAAGCGTGTTTGCTGTTCCATCTAGCCTTGTGGTGGCGGCGAGACGCCAGCGCCGGTCAACCTGAGAGGAAAACAGAAAGCCTGCAAACCGCGAAGGATTACTACTGGCAGTGCGCCGATGTTTTGCAACAGGCGAATCGCCCAGATTTGGCGGCAAAATTTCTCGCGCAATTGGCAGAATTTTTGCTAGAATTGAAAGAGTGGGACGAGCTGGAATCGGTGGCGAATTCCGCTCTTGCGCAGCACGCCACCTGTCTGGATTCCCTCAGAGAGGCGAAAGCTTGGGGCTTTCTCGCTGAGGCAGCTTTGGCAAAATCCCTGTGGGCGAAAGCCAAGGAATATGCCGAAACGGCGATGCAAAAAATTGCGGAATATTTAGCATCTGCCGGTGAAGCTGGGCGGTTAAAACCGCAGCTACACAGACAAAACCCGCCTGCG
>CAZJNL010000686.1:0-3651 GCA_964546515.1 uncultured Oscillatoria sp. | reverse complement strand
CGCCGAATCGCGTCTCTCTACAATGCCGTCGCAACCGTTCATGATATGAGGGGCGTTCCCAGCCTGAGGCTAGGAACGAGATAACTCTTGGCGCTCTTGGCGTCTACCCTGCGGGGGATCCGCTGGCGCGTCTATGGCGGTTTAAAAAATTATCCTAACACCTCTCTAACTATCGCAATTGCCTGTTCAGGACTCTCAGCCCCAAAAACATTTAGGGGCGATATTTTTTTGAAAAACACCAGACTGGCTACGTCATCATTTAACAAAATAACTTTCTTGTTCGCCTTGAGGGCCAGGGCAATTTCTGAAGCAGTACCGGCACCCATACCGCAGGCAATCAGCACATCACTAGAAAGAACATTGATATTATTGCGAGCGCTGCCCATGCCGGTGAAAATGGCAATATCGACCGCCTCAGAAATCCCCTCAGAAATCGTGCCGGTGCCGTCAGTGGGCAGGATGCCGACAGTAAGGCCATTCGCCTGTTTGGCACCCTGACTGGCGGCATCCATGACACCGGCATTTCTGCCGCCGGTGAGCAGAACCCAACCTTCCTTAGCGATAAGTTGGCCAAGTTCAAAGGCATTTTGCAGGTCAGCAAGGGTAGCACCGGCACCCGGACCCATGACCCCGATCGCAATTTTTCTCATCACAAACATCCCAACGCTTTCGCCACGCCGGCACTTCCCAGATGCCAATCCTTCATCTGCGTGCATCTGCGTGCGTCTGCGGTTCCTTATCTAGTCAAAATCCCGACAATCATGCCGGCGAGTAAAATAAAGCCAATCCAGACATTCTGGGCAAATATCTTCCCGTAGACTGCTTTTGGGAGATTTTCATTTCTCAGCTGGATGTACTGCCAAGTCCACGCCGCGACAGACACAGCCAAAGCTATCCAAAAAGTCAAGTAAAGGTGCATCAGCCCCCCCATACAGGCTAGCATAGCAGCGGTGCCGGCAAAGAAAAAGGCCACAGCCTCGGCGGCGTACTCCCCAAAAAACAGGGCGCTGGAGTTAACCCCCAGTCGCCGGTCATCTTCGAGATCGCTCATTGCGTACACCGTGTCGAAGCCCAAAGTCCAGAATACAGTAGCCGCCCATAGCAGCCAAGTTTGCAATTCTAATGTGCCTGTCACCGCAGTCCAGCTGATGAGAACGGCAAAGCCCCAGGCGATGGAGAGCACGAGCTGGGGAACTGGAAACACTCGCTTTGCCAGGGGGTAGAGGACAATCACCGGCACGGCGGCGACGCACAGCCAGAAACTCAGGGGAGTCAGGTACAGCGCCAGAAAGGCGGCGCAAACCAGCGAGACAATCGCCAAGACGATGCCGGTGCGCACACTGAGGGCGCGGGAAGCGAGGGGGCGATTGCTCGTCCTTTCCACTTGCGGGTCAATATCTCTGTCCCAGAGGTCGTTGATGGCGCAACCGGCGGCGCTGGTGGACATAGTGCCCAAGACAATCACGCCCACGAGGGGTGCCGGTGGCTTCCCGCCGGCGGCCAAAAACACAGCCCAGAGGGCGGGAATCATCAAAATCAGGCGTCCGGAGGGCTTGTCCCACCTGAGAAGTCTAACGATTCTCAGCCAAATCGGTTCAGGTTTGCGTTCTTGCTCGGTTAGCATGGTTGTGTCTAAAGTGCCAACAGGAGAATTGAGAATTAGGAGACTCGCTCGGCTGCTGTAGCCGCGCTTAGTATATCATTGGTTTGTACGGTTTTCACGGGAGTCCCTAGAACTTTTCAGATTGGCCGGTGCCTGAGGGCGAAAGTGTGATGGCAGCTGAAATTCTAGCGAATGCAGATTAGAAAGGTGATTTCACCAAATTACCTTCATCGAAACTCCCACCTCTTTCTCCCCCCGTGCGGGAAGGGGGTTGGGGTGCCGGGTTCATCCCCGAAATATGCAACGCCAGATTGTCACCCTCACCCCCCGTTCCCCCAGACCGGATAAATCGCGTCTCTACAAGAGCGGGAGAGGGGGGGAAAATAAAGAATTCGGTTGGGGGTGGAGGGGAGTACAAAAATGGGATGCTCCTGTTGGCGTATGGTAAAGCGGAATACTTCTGCCGAGTCATTGAGTGCCGGTTTTGCCCCCCGAATTCTGAGAGAAAACAGTGAAGATATCGGTCGCCTCATCCGGGAGCATCCCACGCTGATAATACCCCTCACCCCTCACCCATTTCCCACCTGGGTGACAGCGAGCCGGACAAGAAGCGCGTGCCGCTCGGAAAAAGACCCCTTTTAAGATATGCTGAATCTGGAAATATAGGCTGGGGTTGTTACCCTGGATAACCTGGAATGGTCAATACAGTTCCTTTAGTTAAGATTCCCGCTCCATCTGTGGAGCAAGACCGGATTATCGCTGCCATCGATTTGGGGACTAACTCCCTGCACATGGTGGTGGTGCGGATTGAACCCAAACTGCCGGCTTTTACGATTATTGCCAGAGAGAAGGAAACGGTGCGGCTGGGCGACCGGTGTCCGGAAACTGGCGACCTGAAACCGGCGGTGATCAAACGCGCTACGGACACTCTGCGGCGCTTTCAAGAAATCGCCAAAAGCCTGAATGCGGAAACGGTTGTGGCTGTGGCAACTAGCGCCGTGCGCGAGGCTCCCAATGGGCGAGACTTTTTGCAACAGGTGCAAGAGCAGTTAGGTCTGTCCGTCAGCTTAATCTCGGGTCAAGAAGAAGCCCGGAGAATCTATCTGGGCGTCCTGTCGGGGATGGAATTCAACAACCAGCCCCACATTATTATTGATATTGGCGGCGGCTCTACGGAATTAATTTTAGGGGATGGGCACGAGCCTCGCTCCCTGAGCAGCACCAAAGTGGGCGCAGTTCGGCTGACTGCAGAATTCATCACCACCGATCCGATTAGCAATGCTGAGTTTCAGTACCTGCAAGCTTTCGTGCGGGGTACGCTGGAGCGACCGGCTGACGAGTTGCGGGCGCACCTGCAAGCAGGGGAGCAACCCCGTTTGGTGGGCACATCTGGGACGATTGAAACTTTGGCAGGGATTATCGCCCGCGAAAAGCAGGGCGTGGTTCCCAGTCCGCTCACCGGCTTCCAGTTCACCCTGAAAGACGTGTCGAACCTGGTGAATCGGTTGCGCAAGCTTTCCAACTCAGAGCGTTCGGCTATTCCAGGGATGTCGGATCGCCGGTCGGAAATTATTTTGGCCGGTGCTCTGATTTTACAGGAAGCGATGACGCTGCTGGGGGTGGAGTTGCTGACGGTTTGCGAGCGCTCGCTGCGGGAAGGCATCGTGGTAGACTGGATGCTCACCCACGGCTTGATTGAAGACCGGCTGCGCTTCCAGAGTTCTGTGCGCCAGCGCAGCGTTATCAAAATCGCCGAGAAATATGAAGTCAGCCTGGAATCCGCTGAGCGAGTGGCAGCTTTTGCGCTCAACCTGTTTGACCAAACTCAGGGCGTTTTGCACAATTGGAGTTCGGAAGAGCGGGAACTTTTGTGGGCGGCTGGGATTTTGCACAACTGCGGCTTGCATGTGAGTCACTCTGCGCACCACAAGCACTCTTATTATTTGATTCGCAATAGCGAGCTGCTCGGCTACACGGAAACTGAGATAGAAGTGATGGCGAATATCGCCCGCTACCCATCGAATTTCAGGCATCGGCATTCCGTAATG
>CAZJNL010000685.1:0-3656 GCA_964546515.1 uncultured Oscillatoria sp. | reverse complement strand
TATCCAGCAGGTAGAGCGGCACGCGACCCACCTGGGCCCGCCAGATTTGCACCTTCACCAACCGCTGGCGGATTTGCAGTTCCACAGTCAGGGGTGCCCCTTTCTCGTCGGCGATCAACTCCAGGGGCATGTTCTGGAAGTGATTGTCGAGGTAGAATTCTTCCTGCCAGCCGGCGCGGTTGAGGCGCTGGCGGAAATAACCCTGGCGGTACAGCAGCCCCACGCCCACCATCGGCACGCCCAGATCGGAGGCGGACTTGAGGTGGTCGCCGGCTAAAATCCCCAAACCGCCGGAGTACACCGGCAGGGATTCGTGGATGCCAAATTCAGCGCAGAAATAGGCTACCGGGTGTTCCCGAGTAATGTCGGGCGCGACGCGACTCGCCCAAGTCTTGCCCGACGACATGTAGCTGTCAAACTGTGCGGCGAGAGCTTTCACCTGCTTGATATAGAAGGGGTCTTCCGTCAGCTGGGTCAAGCGCTCGTTAGAAGCCGACTTCAGAATAGCCACTGGGTTGTGGTCGCAGCGGTCCCACTCATCGGGATTAATCTGCCGGAACAGCGAAACACGGTCGGTTGTCCAGCTCCACCAGTAGTTGTATGCCAAGTCTGCCAATCGCTTTAGGGGAAGGGGCAATTTCTGGGCCAGCTTTTCGGCAGCAGTCATAACACGCTCTTTTGTCATAGGACTCAATCTCTTTAAATACTCTGGCTGTTCACTGATTTCGATGAAGGCGCAGGCTTGACGCGCCCGGACTGGCGGCAAGCGTCCAGCACGGGCCGCCGGCGGGTCAGCGCCTTCAGAAAACCCAATCCAGCTGACTGAATTTTAGATTTACAGGATTTAAAGGCGGTCGCGGGATTTTTTTACATTCTTTCAAGCTTTCTCGTGTTACCTCTGTTAAGGGCTGGGAAAAATTATTACTATTTTTCGCAACCGCCCACTTAGAGCGTGTTTATAAAGTAATTGTTAAGCCAGAGTGGGGGCCTGAAACCTGGTTTCTTTTGTAGGAGGGCGCTCTCTTCCTGCTTCCCCAGCACAAGAAACCCGGTTTCTTCTGGCTTTACTTTTTTTTTATAAATGACCGCTTAAAGCGGCACAGTTTGTTCTGTATCGAGAATTTCCCCCTCGGCGCTGAACCCCCTGAGAAGACGCCCTCAGAAGACGCGATAAACCCTTGTCTGTGCAAGAAGACGCCATCACAAGACGCGAGAAATCGCGTGGGTACAAGAAAAAGCGATATCAAGAGGCGCTCAACCCTTGTCTCTACAAGAAGGCGCGAGCGGAAGACCGGATAAATCTCTAGAAGAGCCGACCGTGAACCCGGGTGTTTTTGGAGCGGGTCAGCGGGGGGGGCGGGCTTTGGGCCAGAGCCGGCTTTCCCAGAGGGGGCGCTGGCAAATCGCCTTGCCGATCAGCCATAATTTTGTAGAAGCTCTCAAAAATCGGCGTTGTTAGAACTTGGACTCCTATGAATCCTGCCCTGTCACAATTCGGCACTCAGATGTCCCACCTGACCGGGGTGCGGGCGATCATGAAAGACATTAATGAAACCCTGCGCTCCGGTGAAGGACAGGAGTTTATCAATTTGAGTGCCGGCAACCCGGTAATTTTGCCAGAGGTGGAGCAGCTGTGGCGGGATTGCACGGCAGAACTCCTGGCTAGCTCCGAATATGGCGAGGTGGTTTGCCGGTACGGTTCATCTCAAGGATACCAGCCGCTGATTGACGCGATTGTCGGGGATTTTAATCGCCGCTACGGGTTGAATTTAACCGACCGCAACGTCTTGATTACCCCCGGCAGTCAAGCCCTCTACTTCTACGCCGCCAATGCCTTTGGAGGATACACCGGCAGCGGCCAGCTCAAACAAATTGTCCTGCCCCTCAGTCCCGACTACACCGGCTACGGCGGCGTCACCTTGGTGCCAGAGGCGCTATTCGCCTACAAACCCGCCCTGGAAATCGACGCGCCCAACCACCGGTTTAAATATCGCCCCGATTTCAGCCAGCTGGCGATTGATGAAAACACCGGCTGCGTGATTTTCTCCCGCCCCTGCAACCCCACCGGCAATGTCCTCACTGAGGATGAGGTGAAAAAAATTGCCGATCTCGCTGCCCCATACGACGTGCCGGTGATCGTTGACTCCGCCTACGCGCCTCCCTTCCCGGCGCTCAACTTCACGGAGATGACGCCGGTATTCGGCGGCAATCTCATCCACGGCATCAGCTTGTCCAAGGCTGGGCTCCCCGGAGAGCGGATTGGCATCGCCATCGGACACGAGCGGCTAATTCAGGTGATCGAATCGTTCCAGACGAATTTGTGCATTCACTCCCCCCGCTACGGACAAGCGATCGCAGCAAGGGCGATCGCATCGGGCGCTCTGGCTGAGATTGCCGAGCGGGTGATTCGCCCCTACTACCAGAGCAAGTTTACCGTTGTGGAAAGCACCACTCAGCAAGCTATGCCCCAGAACCTGCCCTGGTTCCTGCATCGCGGCGAAGGAGCGATATTTGCCTGGCTGTGGTTGCAGGATTTGCCTGTCAGCGACTGGGAGTTCTACCAGCAGCTCAAGCAGGTGGGGGTAATTGTGGTTCCCGGGAGTTCTTTCTTCCCCGGTTTGCGCGAAGATTGGCCGCACAAGCACCAGTGCGTCCGCATCAGCCTCACCGCTAGCGACGGGGAAATTGAAACCGGCATGGAGCGTTTGGCGAAGGTTGTTGAGCAAGTTTACCAGCGGTCAGCTGTTAGCTGTTAGCCCGGATAATATCCGGCTGTATGCTTGTCAGACGGCAGAATGAATTCTGCCGCTATACAAACAAAGCCCGCCTGCGCGGGCTAAGATTTTTTTGGCGGACACTATTTAAATATCCGGTTAATCACAACAAATAAAATACCTCGCCCTCACTCCCTCTCACATGGATAGGGAAGGTTTGGCGGTAATGGTGAATTGGAAGTGTTCAAAAAGATGAGAGAGGATTTTATTGGCCGTGAGCCGGTCACAAAAAACAATGACAAATGACAATTGGCTAGAAATCGGCAAAATTGTGGCACCTCAAGGTTTGGACGGTGAGGTGCGGGTTTATCCCAGTTCTGATTTTCCGGAAAGGTTTTTGGAACCGGGATGTCGGTGGCTGCGGCGCACCGGCGCTGGGGAACCGCAGCCGGTTGAGTTGCTGGGGGGGCGGTATATCCCTGGGAAGGGGTTATATGTGCTGCAATTGGCTGGCATTGAGGACCGCAACCAGGCAGAGGCGCTGGCGGGTGCGATTCTGCTGGTGCCAGAAACTGACCGACCTGTTTTGGAGGAAGATGAGTATCACGTCCGGGATTTGTTGGGTTTGCAAGTGTTCAACCAGCTTACCGGCGAGTTGATCGGCACGGTGGTGGATGTTATTCCCGCCGGCAATGATTTGCTGGAGGTGAAGCTCAAGGAGTCACTCCAGCCGGTTCCCCCTGCTGGGGAAGACGCCCCACCGGCACCGGGGGGTAAAAAAGGCAAAACTAAGGCAAAACCAGCCGCACCGGCAACGGTGCTGATTCCGTTTGTCAAGGAGATTGTGCCGGTGGTGGATTTGTCAGCCGGTCGGGTTGAGGTTGCGCCGCCTGCCGGTTTGCTGGAAACTGATTTGTGAGCGTTGGCCAAATTGGTCCAAGA
>CAZJNL010000684.1:0-3657 GCA_964546515.1 uncultured Oscillatoria sp. | reverse complement strand
TGGGGCAGGACGTTGATATCGAACAATTCTTAAATCAAGATTTCAATATCAAGAATCAACTGCCTTTCGAGCTGCTGGTGTTTGATTTAGTTAACGAGGTGGATGACATTATTGAGCAGCTGAAGCAACCGCTGACGGAGGAGCCGCAATTGACGTTTCCAGAATGGGTGAAGCGCCGCTATCCAGAATTTGTGAGCCAGGTGATGCGGGCGCGACAGGAGGTTTGATGTCGCAGGTGTTAGAACCTTTTTAAGAATCTAAGGGCATCTCGGCGAAATGCTCTTGCAACAACTTGTGAGTGAACTGGTAGCGCTTGCCGGCACGCTGCACAAACAGTCGCTGCGCGGCGTAGTTGAGGAAACGGGTGTAGTTCCAGGGAATATACCCACTCCGCCAAAGAATCAGGCGCAGCACGAAATGTCCCATGAAAGCCAAACCTGGAATGAACCCACCCGCCAGCGCTGCGCCAATACGATA
The DNA here is from genome assembly GCA_964546515.1 of uncultured Oscillatoria sp. GTDB lineage: Bacteria > Cyanobacteriota > Cyanobacteriia > Cyanobacteriales > Oscillatoriaceae > Oscillatoria. The sequence goes on along the minus strand of CAZJNL010000684.1, from coordinate 3,180 downwards.
CAGCCGCTTCTGAGTTGGAGTTTGCAACCAGTCGGGGTGCATTTTCTCAATCAAAAATTCCGCTTGATTCTCCTGTTCCATCCTTTGCGCCAGCCAGATGAGCCAGTATCGGGTTTTTTCTGGCGCTGGCTGCTTGCGGGGGTTAATCTCCCGCCCCAGCATGCGGCGAATATAGGCGTTCAACAAATACTGGCGCAAGTCTTCCTTAGAAGTGAGGCGTTTCCAGGAATGGATTAAGATTTCTTCATAGGCTAAAGTCATCACGCTCAGCAGCAGGGGCGTCCTCGCCAGCGCCAACAGGTGCGGCTCACTCTCAATATTATACCACAGCTCTCGACTTCTGGCAGCCACGAGATAAGTGCGAATCTGGGCGTCAGTTAGGGGGCGCAAAAAAATCACCCCATTTAGCCGCAGTCTGGACTGGCAATTTTTATACTCGTTGTAGCGAGTGCAAACCGCAACTTGCGCCGGCAGGGGGTTTTCCTCCAGCAGCTGATTAATCGCTTCAATGCATCTTTCTTGCCGGCTCGCTTCCAGTTCATCGAGTCCGTCGAGTAGCAGCAGCAACTCGCCGCCGTTGAGCCACAGGCGACCCAGATCGGCGCGGAGGCCATACTTAGATTTGAGTTCAGCCACCAGCCACTCGGCAACCGGCTGGTGGTTTGTCCAGGAGGACAGGTGCAACACCACCGGCACCCCAGCACCGGGATCGCTTTGAGCTCGCTGGCACAACTCCAGTGCCAACTCCAGCAGGATGGTGGTTTTGCCGGCACCGGCACCCCCCAAAATCAGCAGCTTCTTGCCGGTGTCGTCAAACACTTTCGTGATTCTGTCCTCTGGCTGCAACTGGAAACGGGGAGCGTCGCCGATTTTCACGTCCGCATTCGGGCGAACTAGCTGGAGTTCTTGCTCCTCCACCAGGTTAACCAGCACGGCGCTGTGCGAGGACTGCTTTAACCTCGCCGTGACTTCCTGACTGACAGCCGCCAGCAACTGCTGCCGGTTCCGAAAGATTTGCTGGTTCTTGGGCGGTGCCGGTGGGAGCAAGCTGGCAATCGCACACACCATCCCGCACACCGCAGTCAGCGCCAAGAGCACGCTCCAGGCATAGGGCAGGGCATTCCACAATTGGCTGCTCAGCACGCTCAGTGCGCCACTGGGCAAAACTGTCAGCAGGGATATCAGTGCGGGGCTAACTCTTGGCATGGGGAACGACGGTTAGGCTTCATTGAAACTATACAGGTGGACTTGAGACAGTGGAGCGGCTGGTTTGTCTGGCTGAGAAAGGCAGGCAAAGCTTATAATTATATAATATCCGGTTGCATTTTATTTTTTTTACAGGAGGGCGAGAGGGAAAGAAGGGGACAAGCAAAGAGCGGGAGAGAAATTAATCGGGGGCAATTTTTATTATGTAATTAAACGTAATTTCTATCATGCTTTCGGGGGCTGCCCGGGGAGCATCCCATTTTTGTAAATCCATCTCTTGTAGTCCAGGCATCTTGCCTGTCCCAGAGCACGACTTGCCGGATGTGGGGTGCGTTCCGTCTGGCATTGTGCACGACTTGCAGAACTCGAAATAACGGAACGCACCCTACTTATTTTGGGTTATATTGTAGGTATTTGGAGGCTCTGGCTGGAGGAGTTAACGAGCGTGAAACATGAAATCCGATACAAACCATCCTTTGCCACAATATTCGTCACCCTGAATCCGGGTGAGATCATCACTGCTGAGGCCGGCGCTATGATTGGCAGCGACGCCCAAATCTCGATGACGACTCACTTTTCAGGTGGCTTCTTCTCAGCTTTACTCAAAAAATTCTTTGGCGGCGAATCCCTTTTCGTTAATACTTTTACCAATGCAGCCCAGCAAGCGAAGCAACTCGTCTTGACCCAATCCACGATTGGCGACATTGCCTGTATCGAATTGCGGGGGAATAGCATCTGTTTTCAACCGGGTGCCTACATTGCCCACACTCCTGGCGTCCGCATGGGGGTGGGGTGGGCCGGTTTTGCCAGCTGGTTTGCCGGTGAGGGGCTTTTCAAGCTCAAATTAAGCGGTAACGGTCTGGTTTTCTTTGGCGCTTACGGCGGTATCACCGAGAAGCGCATCACCGGCGAGTTTGTGGTGGATAGTGGCCATTTAGTGGCTTACGATCCAGGCATTAAAATGAGGATAGGTCTGGCGGGGGGCTTATTTGGCTCGGTAACGTCAGGAGAAGGCTTGGTTAACCGGCTTTCTGGTCAGGGAGTCATTTATTTACAGTCTCGCAGTATTGATGGGTTAGTCAGATTTCTCCGCCCCCAATTTTAGTTAATTCCGTTTGAGGAGAATTGCAGCGAGATGAATGTCGAACTTTTGCAGCGACCGGACTGCGCTATTGCCCGCGTTACCCTGAATGCCGGTGAAGAATTAATGGCGGAAGCAGGCTCTATGATTGCGATGATCGGCTATATTAATGCTAGCACTACCCTCCGCAAAGGGAAAGGCGGTGGCATTTTGGGCGGACTCAAACGCATGCTTGCCGGTGAGTCTTTATTTTTGAGTGTCTTCCGCTCTCCGATTGCCGGTGGGGAGGTGTTTTTGGCCCCCAAGTTGCTGGGCGATATTCTGGCATATCAAGTATCGGGCACCGGCTTGGTGGTGCAGGCAACTTCTTACCTCGCCAGCGAATCATATGTGAATATGGATTTGGGATGGCAAGGGTTTAAATCTTTCTTTTCGGGAGAGAATATATTTTGGCTAGACATCAGCGGAGGCGGCACCGTCCTGCTGAGTTCCTTCGGGGCGATTTATGAAGTGATAGTGGACGGGGAATATATTGTTGACACCGGCCATATCGTTGCCTTTGAGAAAAGCTTGACGTTTAATGTGACTAAATCTGGGTCTAGCTGGATTGGCTCCCTCTTGGGCATCGGCGGGGAAGGATTGGTGTGCCGGTTTAAAGGGCAGGGTCGCGTTTTTTGCCAAACCCACAATCCCAATGCTTTTGGCCAGCTGGTTGGCAGTCAGCTGCCGGCGAAATCGCAATAGATTGGGAGCATCCCATTTTTGCAAAGATTGTCGCCCGCACCCCCCCAAACCCCCCCTCCCCTGCACGGGGGGGGGGGGAGAAGAATAAACTACCCCCCCCCCCCCCGGGGGGGGTGGGGGGGGGGGGGGGGGGGGTTTAAAAAATGGGA
>CAZJNL010000683.1:0-3660 GCA_964546515.1 uncultured Oscillatoria sp. | reverse complement strand
TCGGAACTCCATCGTTCGAGCTCCAAGCTCCATCGTTCGAGCTCGGAACTCCATCGTTCGAGTTCGGAACTCCATCGTTCGAGCTCCAAGCTCCATCGTTCGTAGGCCGCAAGGCCCAGAAGCTCTTAGCGCTGTTCCAAGCTCTATCGTTCGAGCTGGGGTGCTATGGTACAGGCTCGACGCCGGTGCAGCGTCGTTATTCCCCGCACACCGGCGACACTGCGAAAGGGGGTGGGGTTTCCCCTATGCGCGAACCTTGGCGCGGCTGACTGTGGCCAGGGCTTCCACCAAGCTGCGAACGGCGGCAATCATGGCCACTTCGCTGTCCAGGCGGTTGATGGCGCTCCCGACGCCAACACCAAGAGCGCCGGCGGCGATCGCCATCGGTGCGGTGACGCTGGAAATCCCGGAGGCGCACAGCACCGGCACGGATACGGCGCGGGAGATTTCGTAAGCTGCAGCTAGGGTGGGGGCGGCTTTTTCAATCAGCCCCAGGGTGCCGGCGTGAGCGGGGGCGCTGCTTGTGCCGCCTTCTGTTTGGATGATGTCGGCACCGGCTTTGACCAGTTCTTCGGCGAGCGTCACTTGCCGGTCGAGTTCGAGGATGTGGGGAACGGTGACAGACAGGGTGATGTTGGGAAGGAGCGAGCGGGTTTCGCGAGTTAGCTGCAGGACTTCCGAGGCTTCAAACCGGCGTCCTTGGGCGTAGAAGGCGTCAAAGTTGCCGATTTCAATCAAATCCGCACCGGCTGCCACCGCTGGGACAAATTTCTCTGGCTCTACTGCAGATACACAGATGGGTAAATTTGTCAAGCTTTTTGCCAGCCGCACCAAGTCGGAGTCAGCGGCAATATCGACAAAAGTAGCGCCGCCCTTGTGAGCGGCTTTCACGGTGATCGCGACGCTGTGGCTGTCAAAATTGGTCAGGCCGGTGATAATCTTGAGGGCGCGTCCTTGCTCAAAGGCACGCTGCACTGTTGTAAGCACGGTCATTTTTTTCAGTTTAAGCAATAGCAACAATCATTGTGACACTTAGCGGGACGGGGAACCAGAGGCCATATCTAGTCTGCCGGCAGTTCGGATGTTTGCTATTGGGAAAGCGCCCCAGGTTCGCTCCCGGGAACGAGAAATAGCCTGTTATTTTGTACCGCCGCCGGGAAAGGCTGCCAGCACCCGATCAGGGTTTGGAGCGCTGCTGCTGGTAGAAGTTCAGAACTTTCTGGGTGTAGGAGGCTATGCGGTCGCTGCTGTACTGGGTGGGATCGCCGGTCATCCACCAGGAAGCGGCGCGTAGCACCGCGAGAGACTCGTTGCTGCCACTGGCTTTATACTCGTCGGAGAGGATATCGCGCATCACGCACACCAGAATCTTCCGCGCCGTCACGGGACTTGATTCAAATTGTGTCGGTGTCAGTTGTTTGCCGGTGCAAAGTCTCGACCAGCGGGGGATGTTCTCCGGTTTGATTTGCCAGTCGCTGTAAAGTCCATCGTTTTCGGTGCCGGTCTGCGGCGCAGCTAGGCGCAGCGCCTCCACGAGCGCCCCAACCTGGGCGTCCGAGACTTGGGCGCGAACCGGCAGCGCCGGCAGCCCCACGGCGATCAGAATGCCTAGCAGCAATCGCATGATTTGTTTTCTCATACCTTTACCCTGATTTTTCTTAAGCATCTTTACTTATATATTACAGGGTGTCTGGGCGGTGCCTGCCAGAGATAGATTGGCAGCAGGCTACATCTGAGGAGGGACATGGGGGGCAATGGGCAATAGGGCGTTCCTAAGCGTCAGTCCTGGTTAGCTCAAAAGTTGGCCATCTGGCCCTGTTGAAAATTGAGCGCCGCCAGCGGGCGCAAGAGATTGCCAGGACTTCACGGAGAGCCTTACGATCAGCATGCTTGCAAATAGCGGCACCCCTGCCTGATTTGCAAGCAGAACCCACGCACAGGAAGCCGATTGATATGGATAAACCGGGTGTCCTAGAGCAAGCTTTAACCGCCATGTCCCATCAGGAGTTGTTGGCTCTGGTTTTGAAATTGGCCAGCGACAGAGCGGACTTTTGCCACGCACTGTTGGCGAACATCAGCAGAGCGCCCCAGTCCAGAAATTCTCAACAATTTCTGCAACTAAAGCAACAAATAACCGAATTGTTTGATGCCATTAAAGAGCGCTATAGCTATTTGGATCGCGACCCCGACGAAGATGAAAGATATCCCGAATTAGACCCGATTGTCGAGCGGGCAAAAACCTTGCCTCCCTCCGAGCAGATCCAGGTATTTTGGCATCTCGTAACCTGTTGCAATCAGATGTTTGAGGGGGAGGAGTTTCCCATCGGAACCCAGCAACTTGAGGAAGCTATTGGCTTGTACGCTGAAGCCGTGGCAAAATTAGCGCCCTCCCCTCACGACAAGCAGCCCTATTTCGACTCTATCGCCGACGCCCTTACCTGGGAAATGTGCGGTTACGGCGACGTGAGCGATGCCATTGAAAACGCGATCGACCGCCTTGCTACCGCTCCCGAAGACGCTCGCTATATCATCGCTCAACTTCAAAAAACTGACTATTGCAGAAGTGCGGAATTAATCGCCAGCTTTTACCTCAAATTAGGCGATGATGCCAACTATCTGAAAGTCCGGCAAGCCCACCTTGTCACGGAAGATCACTATCTGGAATTAGCGAGATATTGGCAGCGAAAAGGGGAGAAGAAGAAATACCTCGCCACCTTGGAAGCCGGGGCCGCGCACTTACTAGAAAAGCGCGACTCACGCGACTATACTTTTGACTTCTTGCCTCTGGGTTCAGCGGTGAAATCCAGCGAACTGCTGCAGACTTTAGCAGACTACTATGAACTCAAACACGATCGGGAAAACTTGTGCCGGATTTTGATGGCGGTTGCTGAGTATAGCGGCGTCCCCGTAGAACTGTACCTGAAAATTAAAGACTTATCTGTAAAGTTAGGCACATGGCCGATCGTGCAGCCGAAGCTGCTCGATATGGCGCAGCGAAATCCCGAAACCTTGGCACAGATTTATCTGTATGAAGCCAATTGGCAAGCCGCCCTCGAACTGGCACACCGGCAGCCCCATGCTGAGCGATTGCAGGTTTTGGTTGCCGAAGGCGTCAAAGAACATCATCCCCAAGAGTCGGTGAAGATTTACGAGCAGCTGGTGCAGCACTATATCGACCTCAAAAGCCGCGATCACTATCGCACCGCCGCCCGTCACGCTGATGCCATCAAATCGATTTATCTGAACATTTTGAACGAGCCTGACCTCTGGCGACAGTATATTGACGCCCAACGCCAGCGCTATCCCCGCCATCAAGCCTTGCAAGATGAATTTCGCCGGCTGTGACTTCTCTCTTCTCGTTCCCAGGCGAAGCCTGGGAACGAGAAAAATATCCTTTCTCTTGTAGAGACGGGATTTATCGCGTCTGATGTTCTCTTGTAGAGACGGGATTTATCGCGTCTGATGTTCTCTTGTAGAGACGGGATTTATCGCGTCTGATGTTCTCTTGTAGAGACGGGATTTATCGCGTCTGATGTTCTCTTGTAGAGACGGGATTTATCGCGTCTGATGTTCTCTTATAGAGACGGGATTTATCGCGTCTGATGTTCTCTTGTAGAGACGGGATTTATCGCGTCTGATGTTCTCTTGTAGAGACGGGAT
>CAZJNL010000682.1:0-3666 GCA_964546515.1 uncultured Oscillatoria sp. | reverse complement strand
CGCCTGTCCTCCAAAACGGGGTCGTCACTACGAACTTAGTAAGTGTTGGTAATGATTGAGAAACCAGTTGGGGAGGTGAGGGAGGTTGGAGGGCACCGGCATCTGGGCGGCTGGGCGGTATAATATGGCAGCGAGCAGGTATTGGATGAGTTTTTGGCTGTCTAATTTCTCAGTAATTTGTGCTGCTAATTCATCTGCGAAAGCTTGCTCTGTCTGGGTTAGGGGCTGTTCTTTTATGCCGCTGCTCAGGAGGATTTGATGGCTTTTCCCGGCATCGCCTGAGTAGAGGTTTTCCAAGTCGTCTGTTGCGGCGCTGAGCCAAAAGTCAGCTATCTGTTGGCGAGCTTGTCGCAGTTCGTCTGTGACAGATGGTTCGGAGGGATCTATCTGGTAGAGATTCACGCAGCCGGCTAGCTGCTTTAAGAATTCGGGTGAGCCGACGGATTTTTGAGGTGGCGTTGGTGTTTCAGGGTTTTTCTGTGCGGTTGGAGCCGGTGAAGTCTTCTGCGGTTCAAGTGGGCGTCCCGTTTTATTGGTAATTTTGAGAGTGCTTATCGGGGGCAAAATTCCGCGCCCTAGCATAGCGGCTTGAACCACATTGGTTATGCCGGCTTGTTCGCAGTTAATCGCCAGGGAAATTAGTGATCTATCAGAGTCTAAAGTCGGTCCTTGCGGTGCTTGTGGATCATAGGTAAGTTTGGCCGGTATGTTTAAGGCTGAAAGAGGGATTCCGTACTTTTGCGCTAGGGCTTGAATCTGGTTGAAAGTAGTGTCATAGTTGGCCGAATCTACATTGATGCGCAAAGCCATGCGGCTCAAACAACTTTTTATATCGATTTCAAAATTGCCGTCATCGGGAAAGAATAATTCTTTGGTGCGAATGAAAACGTCGGCAAGGATTATATATTCGCTATCTGAATTGATGAGAGCGGGATGTCTCTCTGTGATATCTGTCTTGTGTTCCTGCAAGTAATCTTTATAAGGTTGCGAGTCCATACTCCGATAGGCGTGTGACGCGCCTGTGCTGTGTCCGGAAATTCCAGCGACTGAGAGGGGGCGATAGGAGTATAAAAAGCTATCGAAGAAATAAGAGTTGACAATACCGGAATAAATGTCAGGGCAATAAGACATAAAGTATCTGCCGGCAACAGACTTCACTTTTTCAATGACATCTCGGTGAATAAAGGAATTATAAATGGTTGGCAGATTTTCGTAAGTAAGCTGATATTTACAAACCTTATTGAGTGTATCTTTGGGATTGAAGATACTTGCTTCCTGTGATAAAATGACGCTGAGCAGATTGCGCCTCCAAGGAGCAATGGCAGTTGGCCACCAATAAAAGCTTCTGCGCCACGATACAATTTTTAAGTTGAATCTTTTTAAGATTTCGCAACAAATTTCAAGCCCATCTGGCATTAAAGCGTCATCATCTCCCAAAATAAAGATGTACTCTCCGGTAGCGTGGGAAAGCCCCAATTCCCAATTGTCGGACATGGAGAGTCTTTCAGGTGCCCGATAGTATTTGATTCTCGGATCGTCAAATGATTTGACAACCTCAGCGGTTTCTGGACTGCTAAAGTTGTCCATAACTACCAGCTCAAACTCTCTGTATGTTTGATTGAGAACACTCTGGATTGAATATTTCAGTGTGTCGTGTCTTTGGCGGGTTGGGATGACGATAGAAAAAAGATTCCCTGACATGAGTCAATCCTCCAAAATAATTTAACTTTATTAGAGACGGATAAAAGAGAAGGGAAGGCTGAAACTGTTGCGAATATGCTAAAATTAATTTCGCTTCCTGTCGGTCATTGTCTCCGCAGCCACGCTCCTGGCCAATGAGTCACGCTCTCACTCAATTCACTTTCATTAAAAGGCCAATTGGGTGGCTCCAAAACAAATTCTCGGTGCTTTTGAGCGAACTCAGCTGCCGCCGCTGCAGGGTTATCCCAAATCCATTCGGGATTGCCACGCGGCACGTCCTCAAGTACGTTCATAATACCGTCTGCTGCAATGATGTAAGAACCGGGAGACACCAAGTCGTGATAAGCTTCCAATTCGGACAAAACATGCTGTTTAGTATGGCAGGAATCCAGAACAACTATCACTGTTTCGCCTGGTTTTACTAGGGATTTTACATGACTGATTACGTCGGGTGCTATTGAACTCCCTTCTACGAGTTCAATCAGGGGAAACAGCTGATGGGTTTCCAGCGCCTTGCGGTTGTGAGGTCGGATTTCGACATCGATTCCAATCACCCGCCCTTTTCCCATCGCTTTGCACAAACTGGCGTAGTAAACCAGCGATCCGCCATGAGCCACACCTGTTTCGAGAATGACATCGGGCTTGACTCTGTACAGGACTTCCTGAATGCGAAACATGTCTTCAGGCAGCTGAATAATGGGCCTTCCCATCCAGCTAAATGTATAGGTGTATTTTTGATTCCATCCCATTTTGATCCAGTGGTGGGAGATTAACTCAAAAGCTTCTTTTGAGTAAAGGTCGATCTCCTCTCGCTCGCCCCCGATTTCTTTAATAATTTTTTGAGCTTCAGTATCTATTATTAGTTTCATATCCTTGCCCTTATACAAATCAATAACTGAGGGAGGCTCTCCACCATTCGATTGTTTTTTCTAATCCCGCATCCAAGTCTGAGCTTGGCGACCAACCCACTTCATCAGTCAGCCGGCTCACATCAGCAACTAGCAAGTGGGTATCGCTGGCGGGGGTGGGTAGGTACCCTAAGTGAATCAGGTCTGGCAGGCCCATTTTTTCGGCAATCTTGTAAATTATCTCTCTGAGAGCCACCGGCTGCCCAGAAGCAATATTTACGGCTCCTGAAACCTGACTGTCTAGCAAGGTGACACAGGCTTGCGCGACATCCCAAACGGGCAGAAAATCGCGAATCTGATTGCCGTGAGAGCAGAGGGCTTTTTCCCCTCGCAATAAAGAACCAATCACTGAGGGCACTAATCTGCTGGGATGCTCGTGGGGTCCGTAAACAAAGAAGATACGCCCCCAAGCTGCACTCAGTCCTGTCTGTGCGGCAAAGGCTTCCAGCATCAGATGGAGAGAGTGCTTGCAGCTCCCATACACGCTTGCCGGCAAAAGCGGCGTTACTCGCTCGGAACAGTAGCCATATTTCCAATCATACTCCGCACAAGTTCCTGCCATCACCACCCGCTGCCCACCATATTGCGCAAATGCTTGCAATAAGTCAAGACTCGCTTGAACCCAACGAAAATTATCCAAGGCAGTCCAATACTTTCCTGGCACTGCAAACCAGGCAAAATGCAGGAGGTGAGTCGGCTGCACTTTGGCTATCAAGTTCGAGACTTGTTGTGAATCTAGCAAGTCAGCTTGATGCCAATTTACGTCAAGCTGGTTTGGCTGGGGTGCCTTGCAAGAAACAGCATGGACTTCACCGCCTCTCGCTGATAGCAATGGCAGGCAATGCCGGCCAATAAATCCTGTGGCACCGGTCAGCAAAACTCTTTTCATAAAGTAAAGTCTGGATATTCCCGATCTCTGGCCGAGACGATCCGCTTGTCAGCCGGCCATTCAATATTGAACGCCGCATCATCCCATCTTACACCCTGAGCGCACTCAGGAACATAAAACTCCGACATCTGGTAAAAAACCTCCGTATTGTCCTCCAGAGTCTGAAAC
>CAZJNL010000681.1:0-3666 GCA_964546515.1 uncultured Oscillatoria sp. | reverse complement strand
TCTTCAAGATGAGTCAATCCTTCCGCCAACGCCAACCGCAAATCTGCCAGCCAAGCATCACGATCGCGTTCCAAAGCAGTAAAGGCTTCCTCATACGCTGCCACCACCCATTCTAACATTTTCCGAATCACCTCAGCATCCGCAAATCCCGGTAAAATTTCCGGCAACATCGCCGGTAGTTGCGGCTCTCGGTTTTCCAAAATCAGGTAGTGCAGATCGGCAAACGCTCCCACCATCAGGGAATGCAGCGAGGTAAACAACTCGCCAAACCGCACGTCGTCTTCGGTAACGTAAGGATAGTGACGATCGAAGGGAATTCCAGCAGCGAGGTCTTCTTGCTCGCTTCGCCACACTTTGAGTCCCGCCATTTGCTGCGGATAGCGTTTACTTAGCTCCTCTTCGGTTTTCCCCTGAGCGATCAGCTTGTCATAAACCTCGGTTTTCCACTTCAGCACCCGCTGACGGGCAAAATCATCGAGAATGTCCAAGTAAGGTAAATCAGTGATGACGGTTTTGTAGTTGTACGTTTCTGCACCGCCGCTCCAGTAGGCTACTCGCAGGTTAATCCTCTCACCGCTCGTTTCCGATTCCAGAACGAGAACCGATTCCGAGCGCAGCTGGTTGAACAGGGTTTTGATGCTGCTCCCACCGCCGAAACGGTTGCTATCCCAGGCGCGATCCAGTAGTTCCACGGGGCGCTCGTTGCTTTCGAGAGGAAAGTAGCGCTCGAACAGACTTCGCATTTTTTGAGCGATGCGCTTTTCCAGTTTGGGGAAATCTGCGCCATTCCCGAAGCGATCATAATCGATTTCTGGGGGAGCGAGGATAATCTGGAGCGGTACGGGTTGACGGTTGGGATGAGCGGAAATAATGTCTTCCGGAACCAGTCGGAGGGGCCAGTTGTCAACGCGCTTCTGATACCAAGGTTGTTGACGAGCGGTTTCGCGCTGTTCTTTAATGACGGTTAACTGAGTTTCGCGATTTCCCAAAAGTAGCTCTAACTGTAGGTCGCGCTGCTTTTCAAACAGTTCGCGCTGAAGCTGGTAGTTGCTTTCCTGACCGGCTTTTTGAATGGCAAGGCGGTTTTCTTCCACCTTTTCTTGCATTTCTCGGTTTTTATTGGCGTTTCGGGAATTGACGATCGCATTGACAATACCCGTCGCGCACACCCCTAAACTGCCTGCAATCCAAGGCAACAGTGCAAAGGCCATCGTCTATACCCCTCCGTACTGGACAAAAAACAGATAGGCTCCCGCACCAATTGCGCCTTTCGAGGTATGAGGCGCACCGGGAACGGCGTCACCGTTTTTATCGTATATCGTACCCCCACATTGCCAACCTAGGAGATGGTCGTTGTCGTCGTAAACCTTGCCATCACGACCGACATAGCCGAGATAGCAGTTACTGCTGTTGTAGAAGCTGCGATCTTTGATATAGCCAACTTGATCGTACTCAGAGCTGGCGCTGCCATAATGTTTATAAACATTTCCATAGTTGTCAATCGTCGTGTAGGGGCTAAAATCACTGCACTCCATGTGAAGAAGATGAGAGTGAGAGTTGCCCCCTGGGGCGTTCATCACCTCGGAATGCAGGCTGGCATAGTCAATGCTCGCCCCTGAATATTCACTGGTGAGATGGCCATCATTAGATTGAAATACCGATTGTTCGTGATTGGAGTGGGACGTACCAGAATCAAAGCAATGTGTGATGTCGAAAGCGATTGTCTCGGCTACGCCCAACCCGCTCGTTGCGTGAGCTTGGGAGTCGTGACTCAGGTCAGTATTTAGCGCGTGGCTCGTTTGAGACGAGCTAAAGTCTGTCTGACTGCTGTCATAGCTAGAACTGTCGTAGCTAGAACTGTTGTGGTTGTAGATGCTATCAAAGGTATGTGTCATGGCGGTTTTTTAATGCTACATCCTCAGTCTAATCAATGTCAGTTTTACTCCCGCTCTAAACTTACCCCTCCTAATTTGCTTTACCACTATCATCCTGCCACGATTTTTTTATGATGACAACAGTAAATTAGGTAAATTTAGTGTAAAATAATAATTTGTTACCAAATTAATTTGGTGTAAAATAGGGTAATGCCCTTGCCAAAAGGGTAAAATGGTGTAATATAGTGGAATCCTAGACTCAGCCCCACTTTGACCTATGGACGTTCAAGAAGTCTTAGACTGGACAGATCGCCTGGTATTCGAGAAAACGGGAAAGCATCTCGACTCCCTGCAAAGGACCGTGCTTGAAGGGACCTGGGCAGGCAAGAAGTACCCCGAAATTGCTCAAAACTCTAACCGGGGCCACGATCGCATCAAACAAGTGGCCAGGGAATTATGGCAACTGATGTCGGCAGAGTTGGGAGAAGACGTTAAGCAGTCTAACTTTCGAGCGATTTTAGAAAAAACCCAATTTTCCAAGATTACCAATTTGGGTTTGGTTTTTGGTGATGACCTGCAAATCGTGGGTGACATCAACTTCTGTAACCAACATTGCCCCCATACCCCAAGGGCCACTACCACCACAACCACCCCCACCACCACCGGCAACCAACCAGAACAACGCCACGACTTAACCGAAGCACCCGACCTTGAGCGCCTGGACAACCGCACCGCAGAACTAACAACCCTCAAACGGTGGATACTGGCAGAAAAAATCCGCCTCGTCACCCTCTTTGGATTGCCCGGTATCGGCAAAACCGCCCTTGCCAGAGAACTTGTAGAACAAATTAAAGATAACTTTGAATATATCGTCTGGCGCAACTGCACCGGCACCCTGGCGCTGCAATCCCTAGAAACCAACTTAATTCAGTTTTTTTCCAAAAATAGAGAAACCAAACTGCCATCCCTCATAGACTATATACGCTCGCATCCCTGCCTGATTATTCTCGACGACCTCCAAGAACTATTTACCAGTGGGGAATTAGCCGGCACTTATCTCCCCGACTGCGAAAATTACGGCAAATTTTGGCAACAAATCGCTCGCTCGCCTCACACCAGCTGCATCCTACTCCTAAGTTGGGAAAAGCCCACAGAAATTGCCACCTTAGAAGGGGAGAACCGGCACTGTCGCACCTTACAACTTCGCGGTTTGGGAGAGCCGGCGGCGGAAATTTTGGCCAAAAAAGGGTTAGCCGATGAGGATAAATGGTCGGAACTTATCCAACTTTACGCCGGCAACCCCTCTTGGTTAAAGATAATCGCTTCTACCATCCTCGATTTATTTAACGGTAGCGTCAAGCACTTCTTATCCTATCCCAGTTTGTTTCTCGGAGACTTAGAACCCCGATTGCAAGCCTATTATCAGCGGCTGTCGGAGTCGGAAAAAAAGGTAATCCTGTGGTTAGCTCACCAAGAAGCCGCCGATATTTTGCGCAAACCGGCAGAGTTGGCTTTGTCTGACGCTGACTTTTTGAAAGCAGTACAGTCTTTAAGGAAACGGGGTTTAATCGAAAAAGTAACCGATAACCGATTACCTCTATTCGCCGTGCTAACTGTATTTAAAGCCTATCTGAAAGAGACATAGACTTTGCTGGCTCAAGTGAGATAGCAGTAGCCACTTAGGTGAGGACATTCCGGCTCCCCCCCCCCCCCCCCCCCCCCCCCCCCCCCCCCCCCGGGGGTGGGGCGCGGGGCAAAAAATAAAATGGGTGTTAAGAAGGCACAAACCCCC
>CAZJNL010000680.1:783-3669 GCA_964546515.1 uncultured Oscillatoria sp. | reverse complement strand
CTTTACACGCTGCTTTCTGGCAAGACGAAGGAGGCGGTGGCTGCGGAGTGTCAGGATATGGGCTGGGGGCAGTTCAAGCCAGTGCTGGCGGAGGTAACGGTGGAAGCGCTCAAGCCGATTCAGCAGAAGTATAAGGAAGTGATGGACGATCGGGGATATCTGGAGTCGGTGCTGCGTGAGGGGCGGCAAAAGGCGGAGGCTCACGCTAATGAAACCCTGCGCAAGGTGAAAGCGGCTCTGGGTTATTCTATGCCGGTGTGAAGGCGTAGGACACGTCCCGCCTGTCCCCACGGGAGAGAAGGCGTAGGACAGGCGTCCCGCCTGTCCCCAGTCCCCAGCACAGGCGAGACGCCTGTGCTACGTCTGAATGATAATTAGGCTAAAACAGAGCGGGTGGCAATTTGCGCCCGCTTCATTTTATTTTTCCTACCCGGTTTTCAGACATGACTGAGCAGCCTATCGCGCCTTCTAGCAGCACCCCTGTATCGACTTTCGCTCCCCATCGCTTCCGCGATGCGGTAAAAGCCGGCGAGTTTTTGGTCACCGCTGAGGTGGCTCCGCCGAAAGGTGGCGACCCATCTCACATGATAAAAATGGCTCAACTCCTCAAGGAGCGAGTCCACGCGATTAATATTACGGATGGCAGTCGGGCGGTGATGCGGATGTCGCCAGTGGCGGCTTCGGCGATTTTGCTGCAGCACGGGATTGAGCCGATTTGCCAGCTGGCTTGCCGCGATCGCAACAGCATTGCTCTGCAAGCTGATTTGATAGGAGCGCACGCTCTCGGTATCCGCTCTATTCTAGCATTAACCGGCGACCCGGTGAAAGCGGGCGACCATACTGACGCAAAGGGAGTTTTTAATTTGGAATCGGTGCGCTTGCTGCGACTGATTGAGAAACTCAATCACGGTATTGAGTGGAATGACAAACCTCTGACGGATGGGGCGACGGATTTATTTGCCGGCGCTGCTGTTGACCCGCAATCTCCTAGTTGGTCGGGTTTGCAGCGCCGGTTTGAGCGCAAGCTGGAGGCGGGGGCGCAGTTTTTCCAAAGTCAGCTGGTTTGCGATTTTGACCGGCTGGAAAAGTTTATGAGTCAAATTGCTGCCGGTTCTGGGAAGCCGGTTCTGGCGGGTATTTTTCTGATTAAATCGGCGAAGAACGCTCAGTTTCTCAATAAGAATGTGCCGGGTGTGCGGATTTCCCAATCCATCATTGACCGGCTGGAACGCGCGGCAAATCCGCTGCGCGAAGGGATGTTAATTGCGGCTGAGCAGGTGCGGATGGCTAAGGATCTCTGTCAGGGGGTTCACATGATGGTGATTAAGCGGGAGGATTTGATTCCGCAAATTCTGGATTTGGCGGGGATTGCGCCGGTGGGTTGATTTCTCGTTTCGGGGGATTTATATCATCTCCTTGAACTACCGCAATGCATGCCCCCTCACCCCCCCCAACCCCCTCTCCCACAAGGGGAGAGGGGGAGTAAGAAAAAGACTGGATTTTTTTGCCCTCTCCCAAAGTGGTTTGATTTCTCGGGGGAAAGCGTAGAAACCGGCTTTCTTCCAGAAACCCGGTTTCTGTAACCACCGGCGGAATTTTTGCGTGGTATAATTTTGTAGATAAGTTCTCAGTACCGGCAGCGGCACTCTCTATTTATATAGCTCATTGCCGGGTCAGCGTTTAGCAGAAGGTCACTTACTTGAATGGCACTCTTTAATTTAGCAGAAATCAAAACCAGGGTCTTTACCTGTGCGACTGTTGTGTTAGGCGGGACAGTGGCTGCCGGTGCCCTCACCGGCACCGCACCGATTATAATGGCAGGGGCTGGGGCTGCCGGCATCGCCTCCAGTCTTGCCGGCGGGATACTGTCGAATGACCTCGGCGAATTGGTCAAACGGCTGCGGTATAATCAGAATCTCCTCGATAGCGATGATTTGACGCAGGCTGTGGGGCTGGCTGTTGCCCTCGTTATCTATTCTGTGGCCAAAAACCCCCAATATTCAGCCCACAAAGCGGCTTTGGAGAAAATCGCTAAAAAAAGCGTTACCTACTGGGGCACTATTGCTAGGGCTGCGGAAGGCGATCCAAATTACACCGGCATTCAAGAACAGCACCTCCCGGCTCTTTTTTCCGCCAATTCCCAAGATTTGGCTAAGGTGCGGGCGCTCGATCTAGAAACTTGGGCGCACGCCACCGGCTGGCTGTGCACTGCGGCTGGAGTGTCTCTCCCCCCAAATGCGATCCAGTATGTCGCTCAAAGGCTGCACGAGACTTTCCCCAAGGCGTTGCGCCAAGTGCTCGCACACGACGCCGCCCAGGGGGGGCAAGCTTTTGCCGGCATGCAGCTGTCGCTGCTGGGCAATATTCTGGATGGCATTAAACAATTAAAGACACAAAATCAGGAAATTGTCAAGGGGTTAGAGAAAGAAATTTCTCGGATTTCCGGGATGGCATCTGGCATCCGGGATGGGTTGGGCAAGATTGAGGACAGGCTGCAAGAGATTTGGGAGCGGTTGGGCAGACCTTTGCCGCCGGTTGACCTGAATTTCCGGGAGATTATTGCTGACAAGACGGATGGGTTTGTCGGGCGGCAATTCGTTTTTGCGGCGATTGAAAATTTCTGCAAAAGCCATCCTAAGGGCTATTTTACCATTGTTGCGCAACCGGGGGCTGGCAAGAGCGCTATCCTCGCTGAATACGTTTTGTGGAATGAGTGCGTCGCCTATTTTAACATGCGCTCTGCCGGCATCACCAGCACGGGTGATTTCCTCAACAGTGTCTGCAAGCAGTTAATTGACCGCTACGACTTGCCCTATCAAACTCCGCTGCACCCGGACAGTATGAAGAATGGCAATTTCTTGTCGAATCTGCTGGCGGAGGCGAGCA
>CAZJNL010000680.1:0-773 GCA_964546515.1 uncultured Oscillatoria sp. | reverse complement strand
TGGATTTGAACAGCCAGAATGCCGGTGCTAATGTGCTGTACCTGCCAGAGGTGCTGCCGGATGGGGTCTATTTTATCCTGACGCGGCGACCGGAGGACGTGCCTTTTCGGATTAACCCGCAGACGCGGCATCAGGTGTTTGACTTGCAAGATTATCCGCGAGAGAGTTTAGCGGATATCGAGACTTATATTCGCGGGGAGACTGGGCGTCCCCAACTGCGGGCGTGGATGGCTGAGCGGCGGATGGCTGTGGGGGAGTTTATCACAAAACTGGCGGCTAAGAGCGAGAATAATTTCATGTACCTGCGGTTTGTGCTGCCAGAGATTGAGGGGGGCGCGTACCGGGATTTGGATAGGATTGAGAATCTGCCCCAAGGGTTGCAGGATTACTACCGCGACGATCACTGGCGGCGCATGGGAATGGAAGACGGGCGGCTGTTTGAGGTGAAGATTAATATTGTGTACATTCTGGGGGAAGTCCGCCAGCCGGTTTCGCGGGGGTTGCTGGCTAAGTTAGCCGGTGAGAGTGAGAAAACAGTGCAGAAGGTGCTGACAGAGTGGGAGCCGTTCCTGTACCCTGAGAAAATTAAGGGAGAAACCCGCTACAGGATTTATCACAGCAGTTTCCGCGATTTTCTCTACAGTCAGGAGATTGTTCAGGCTCCGGATGAGAAGCGTCGGGAAATTAACGCTCGGATTGCGGACGCTCTGATGGGGGGATTGTGGGAGGATGAGTAAGATTCTTTTTTTTACCGCCAAGACGCCAAGAGCGCC